>WFTH01000038.1 GCA_015485595.1 Candidatus Microgenomates bacterium | reverse complement strand
TCATGATCTACCCAAAGTACATTAGCTACAGTGGTAACGGGGGTCAGATTAGACCAGGAGTCTATAACCTATCCGTTCCACCGGTTGATGTGCCTACAGAAACCAGCACCCAAAACGCTTTCCGACTGTCTGCGCCTGGAGGTTGGTCGGTTCTGATCAAAGCCCAGACAATTCCTGGTTATGAAGGACCCAGTCCACTCTCACGCGGGGCTACTTTAAGTATCGGCAGTTACTTAAGCAACTATGACTTTGTCTATAACGAGCCGGTGCCAGCCTGTGGTGATGGTAACCTGGATACAGGAGAAGAGTGTGATGAAGGTACGGCTAACGGTAAGAGCTACTGCAGTACTAGTTGTCAAGTTTATGGTTGGTGGCAGATTAACAGTGGTCTAGCTTATGCCAAGAACCAACTTAGGTCGATGTTTGACTTTACTTTAAACACTGCCTTGGCTACGATCGACTCGATCACCCAGCTGGTAGATAAAAACGCCGGCTTGCCGCTAACCGATGGAGACAGCGCCTCGATCGTGGTGGTAGATCAGACTCAGACCAGCAGTAACTTGGGTAGTTTAGAGTCAAACGACGATCATCCCTTAGCTTACGCTACGAACATCTCTCAGGCTAAGTTGTTTGACTCGGCTTACTTTAAATCACTTATCTCAAATCAACTCGATCTTAACTCGGTTTTTGAACTGACCCAAGACTCAACCGGAGCAGTCAGCTCTGCCGGAGTGGTCAGTCAGTTTTCTGACGGGCTTTTAGGTCAGTTCAGTGGTGTAAGTGGCACTAATCTTAAGTTGGCCAGGAGGGTTGGCGATCTGACTCTAGATCTAAACAGTACCTGGACGCCAGCAGCAAACGTAGCCTACGTTATCTTTGTAGACGGTGATCTGGTTATAAATAACTCAGCTGGACTGGAGACGATTATTAACCTGACTGATCAAGCCTATGTGGCCTTTATAGTCTCCGGCAGTATCTACATCTCACCAGAAGTGGGTTTTGCCAGTGTCAGTACCACACCGGACAAGATGAATCTTGGTGGGTTTTATAGTGCTGACGGTCAGTTAGTGATTCGCTCCTTTAACGGCACTGCTGAGGATAAGAAGTTTATCGGTCACGGTAGTTTTATCGGTCTTGGTGGTGTCAAGCTTGAGCGAAGCTTTAGCAACCCTGCTGTTAGGAAGGATAACCCCAGCGAGGTCTTTGTTTACAGACCCAGCCTGTCGGTTAACACTCCAGAAATCCTCAAACGACCGCTTAAGGTTTGGCAAGAAGTGCTTTAAGGGTGGTTGATCGTCTTCTTGGTACTTTGAGTTGTTTGTGTTAGATTAAGTCTATATGAAAAGAACCACCCACACCCCAGACACTCAGTACCGTAACTTACTTAAACTCATCTTAGAAAAAGGCATTCGCTCTTATGCTCAGCAAGGCACAGACACCATCTCTTTAATCGGCGCGCCGCCGATGCGGTTTAGGTTTGAAAACGGCTTTCCTTTAATTACCGAGCGGAACATGGCGCCTGAGTTTAAGTCCGGCAAGCCGACTGTCTGGCAACAGGCAATCGCGGAGATCACTGCCTTTATAAACGGTGCTCGCACTCAAGCAGAGTTAGAGGAATTTGGCTGTTTTTGGTGGAAACCCTGGGTTACCGAGCGCAAGTGCTCAAAACGCGGTCTAAAAACTGGCGATCTGGGTCCGGGTTCTTATGGCGCGGCCTTTCATGACTTTCCTATGCCCGATGGCGGCAGCTTTAACCAGTTTAAGGAGATCTTAGAGCAGATGCAGGAGCTTCCCCATCTTAAGACTCACTTTATTACCCCTTGGATCCCTTACTACACCATTCGTGGTACCGGTAAGGTCCAGAAGGTGGTGGTCTGTCCCTGTCATGGTTGGGTGCATCTAAGGATCTTTGATAACAAACTCATCTTACACATGTTCCAGCGTTCTGGGGATGTGCCGGTAGGGGTGCCGTCTAACATGGTCCAGTATGCGGCCTTGACCATGATGATTGCCGAAGTCTTAGGACTTGAGCCTTATGAGTATGTCCATACCATCTCGGATGCTCATATCTTTGTCGATCAGATTCCGGCGGTAGAAAAGATGCTTGAGCGTGAGCCCAGGCCGTTTCCCACCATGCGCTTAAAAGAAAAGAAAAAGGACCTGTTTGCTTATCGCTATACCGACTTTGAACTTTTAGATTACAACCCTCACCCAGGGATTAAGATGCCGGTGGCGATCTAGAAGTTGAAAAAGTTATGGCTAAAAAACCCTAGTTGTGGTTCTTGTTCTTAATCTCTTGTTGCATAATATTTTATATATTGTATTATATAAGAACTATGCTAAAATTTTCGCTTAACCAGATAAAGTCTGTGAGTCAGTTACAGAAACATTATCGTTCGGTTATTCAAGCAGCTAAAAAAGAGCCTGTTTTGATTACGGTCAATAACAGACCGGAGGTTGTGATCATTGGAGTGAATCAAATAAAGGGATTAACACGATTTTTGGTAAAAAAGGAGCTTGAAAAAAATAAAAAAAAGACTAAAACGTAAGGTCTGTTTCTATCTTTAAAGAAAGCGACTAACAAAGATGCTAAGAAAAATTTATCAAAAACCATCAAAACCCATAAAGGCTCTGCTTGACTTTATGACTAAGCATCCTTTAGCCTCCTTTTTTATTTTTTTAGTTATTCTTCTGGGGTTGTTGGGGTTGTCTCGCTACCTTAAGGTTCTAAAACAACAGCAGACGAGTAAGCCAGAAACTTCTATTACTAAAGAGAGTGAGATCTACTCGGTTGGTCAACTACCTTATGTCAAGGTTCAGGCTCAAGTAGATAAAGCCGGGGTGATCACGGTGGTGGCTCAGACCGGAGGAGTGGTTCAACGTCTCTATGTCTCTGAAGGGGACAGAGTGAGTCAAGGTCAGAGGTTAGTTAGGTTGTCAACCAACTACCAGGGTGGCAGTCTTCAGAGTGTTTCAAGAAAGATTGCTCAAGAGCAGTACCAAAACTACCAAGAAAGCTACAATGAGCAGAAGGCAGTTTTTGCCGCTCAACGAGACTTAGCCAGTTTAGCAGAAGACAACTCAAAAGAGCTTGCCGAGATTAGTCGACAGTCGGCTGTTGGGACAGGGGATTTACTCAACTATAACAAAGAGCTTCTAGATCAGTTAAACCAGGCAGTTGCGCTTGACCCAACAAACACTACCTTAAAGGTCTCTCGCAACCAGATTAAAGCTGCTTACGAAAGTGCCGCGGCGCAGTTGAGGCAACTGGAGTACCAAACAGCCAAAGATAAACCTCCTTTAAAAACTGCCGAAACTAAAAAGGAGCTTACTCTTAATCAACTGGCTGTTCAAGAGAAAGCTTTTGAGCTTCAGGGTAAGTTACTTAAGCTTCAGCTAGATCTGGCCTACATTCAAGAGTCGCTTCTTTATCCCGCAGCTCCTTTTTCTGGTCAAGTTCAACAGGTTTTTGTTAAAAAAGGAGAGCTGGTTTCTCCGGGTACTCCGATCGCCACGGTGGTGGGAGATGCAAACGAGATTACTGCGGTGGCCTATGTCTCAAAAAACATAGCCGGAAACGTTTCCGCTACTTATCCCAGCGAGATAGATCTGGGCGAGGCTCAGATTGAACTGCGGCCAACTTTTGTTTCAAACGAAGCTACTCGAGGAACACTTTACACCATTCTTTATGACATCCCCGCGAAGTACAGCCAACTGTTAGCAAACAAAGAGTATGTGACAGTCAGGGTGCCTTTGGGTTATGCAAGCTCTTTAACCAAAGAGCAGGGTGTCTATGTGCCGATAGACGCAGTTCACAACACCCAGGGCGGTTCGTTTCTTTTGGTGGTAGATGATCGGTGTCAGGCTGAAGCAAAGCAGGTTGAGCTAGGTTCGCTGTATGGTCAGTTTATTCAAGTTTATGGAGATTTGGCGGAAGATGAAAAGGTGGTTTTGAATCGCAACGTAGTTTCCGGAGACAAGATTAAAAACAAGGATCTAAACTGCAGTTAACACTTAGCCTTATGAACAGTGCCTCTCTCTATCTCCAGAAACTTAAGTATGACAAAGGCTTAGAAAAAAAAGCTTTCTATCATTATATTACCAATGTTCGCTTTGTAACGTTGCTTATCTTAAGCATCTTGGTGGTGGGGGTGTTTAGTTATCTGGGACTGGCACGTCGATTTATGCCTGAGATTAAGATTCCGGTTGTGGTTGTTAGCACCGTGTTGCCGGGAGCTGGTCCAGAAGATGTGGAGTCTTTGATTACGGACCCTTTGGAAAAAGAGATTCTTTCTTTAGATGGAGTTGAAAAGGTTACCTCTACTTCGCAAGAGAACGCTTCGATAGTTAAGGTGGAGTTTAACTCACGCTTTAATCCAGATAAGGCGGTCACAGATGTACAACAGGCGGTAGACAAAGTGGTTGACCTACCGGAAGATGCTTTGGAGCCAAAAGTGGTCTTGGTCGATTTTGAAGATGTGCCGATCTGGACCTTTGCTCTAACCTCAACCAAAGATGAAGCCTCGTTAATGACCTTGACCGATGAGTTGGTGGACAAAATCGAGGCTTTGCCCTCAGTCGATCGAGTAGAACTTAACGGTCAAGAAGAGTTGCAAGCTCAAGTTATTGTTGATCTAGAAAAACTCCAGCAGTACAGACTTAACCCCGTGAAGCTAGCTGAGATTATAAATTCTCAGCTTAAAAGTTATCCGGCGGGCAATGTAAAAACCGACAGTAACTCTTTTTCAGTTACTCTGGACTCAACCATTCAGACGGTGGAAGATTTGCGTGATCTGTCTTTGGATCTGGGTCCAACACACCCGGTGGTGGCGCCTCAAAATCCAAGTCAAGCAACTCAAGTTAATCCGGCTATGACGCCGCCTGCTCAAGTTGCTTTGGGGGATATAGCTCAAGTTATCGAGCTACCTAAGGATCAGATTAGCCAGACTTACGTGATCGATGCTGCCGGTCAACCGAAAAGAGCGGTGAGTTTCTCGGTTTATAAACGGGTTAATCAGTCGATTGAGGATGTTTATGATCAGGTGAGACAGGTGGTGGACGATCAACTCAGAAGCTATCCAGAGCAGTTTGAACTTATTGATGTAGATAACTCCGCCAAGAAGATTCAAGATCAGTTTGACACCTTAACTAGCAACTTTATCTCGACATTAATCTTGGTGTTTGTGGTCTTGGTGGTTTTTTTGGGTTTAAGACAAGCGAGTGTAGTAGCGTTTAGCATCCCTCTAACTTTTTTGGTTGCTTTTAGCGTGATGAAGCTTAGCGGTCTGTCGCTTAACTTTCTTACGATGTTCTCACTTCTTTTGGCGTTGGGTTTAGTGGTTGATGATGCTATCGTGATTGTTTCTGCCATGACGCGCTATCATCTAACGGGCAAGTTCGACTCAAAACAGACCGGAGCCTTAGTTTGGCGAGACTACATTATTCCTATTTGGAGCACCACCATCACGACGGTCTGGGCATTTATCCCTTTGCTTTTGGCAACAGGCATTATCGGTGAGTTTATCAAGTCGATTCCGATCGTGGTCTCCACAACCCTACTTGCTTCCACTTCGGTGGCGGTGCTTATTACTCTCCCTCTTATGATCGTTTTTCTTAAACCTAGGTTGCCAAATCGGGTCAAGCTGTTTTTCTATAGCTTGATAATCTTTTTTTTGGGTGCGGTCTTGGTACTTTTGGTTGGTAAAAGCCCCATACTGCCTCTAGCGATACTAACCTACACCCTCTTGGTAATTGCCTTTCGCCTAGTGATTAAGGATCGGAGAAAACAAAAAAAGCGGTCTTTAACTGTCTGGAACTTTATCTTAAAGCATCCAAAGCTAAAATCTTTTTGGCAACGCATGAGTACCGGTTTTATTAACCTGGAGACTCTCTCTTTTAAGTACAAGAGGTTTATTTTAAAAACCATCAAGTCAAAGTCTGCTTGGACGACCGTCTTGATTATAGTGGTTGGTTTCTCGATTTTTTCTTACTTTTTGGTTCCTTTAGGTTTTGTGGAAAACGAGTTTTTTCCCAAAGAAAACCAAAACACCATCTACATTCAACTAACCATGCCTTCGGGCACACGTCAAGAAGTTACTCAAGAGCAGGCGTTACAACTGGCTCAAAAAATCATCCCTTCATCGGATTATCAGCAGTTTGGTCGTGGACTCTTAGTCGAGGTGGGAAAGACTTTTTCTGGCTCAAAGCTAACCACGGGTGGTAGCTCGGCTAATCAGGCTCTAATCTCGGTTTTATTGGTAGATAAGGATGAGCGTAAGAAAACATCACTGGAGATCTCTCAAGACCTGCGTTTTTTGCTAAAGGACTTTACTCTTGGAAAGATCATGATTAAGGAGGTTTCCGGCGGTCCACCGGTGGGAGCCGATCTAGAGATTAGAGTGATGGGCGAGGATCTAGATCAAGTCAATCTCTATGCGGACAAGCTGGTTGACTACATGAAGCAGATGCCGGGAGTCTACGACGTGGACAAGTCGGTAAAACAGTCCATTAGCAAGATTACCTTTGCCCCAGATGAAGCTAAGTTAAGAGAGCTTGAGCTAACAAACAAAGAGGTGGGTTTTTGGTTAAGAACTTTTGCCAGCGGTTTTGATCTGGGGGTTTTGGATAAAAACGATGAACCTATCGTGCTCAAAACTACCGACCAAGTCCAAACGCCGGAAGATATCGATCGAATCTACTTACCTACTCAGCGAGGCTACCTGCCTTTAAGCGCTTTGGGACACCTGACCTTAACCCAAAATCCATCGGTTATCTATCATGAAGACGGAGACAGAGTGATTAATGTTTTTGGTACGGTTTCTAAAGGATATGCCACCACGACACTTAGTCGGCAGTTAGAGGCCTATGCTAGGACCGAGCTGAACCTACCTGAAGGTTACTCGTTTAAAGCCGGTGGGGCAAACGAAGAGAATAAGAAATCGGTTAAGTCCATCTTGCAAGCGATGGTCTTGGCTGCCTTGTTGATTATCGTGACCATGGTGATCCAGCTTGGTTCTTTTAGGCGTTCTCTGATTGTTTTTATGGTGATTCCTTTGGCTATTTCCGGTGTTTTTATTATCTTTGCTTTAACAAACACACCTTTGTCTTTTCCCGCGTTAATCGGCTTGTTAGCCTTGTTTGGTATTGTGGTGAATAACTCGATTATGCTGGTTGAAAAGATTCGGCAAAACGAACTAAGCGGTATGTCGCTTGAGTCGGCTATAGCTGATGCTTCCGCTTCTCGTCTTGAGCCGATTGCGCTAAGCTCGCTAACTACCATTATGGGGTTGGTTCCAATCACCATCTCTGACCCAGTTTGGAGAGGACTGGGAGGAGCGATCATTTCCGGCCTTTTGTTTTCTGGCTCGGTAATGCTGCTTTTTATTCCGGTACTTTACTATGTGATGTATAGGAATCAAGAGTAGTTGGTTTGGGCTATGAGTTTTAATTTAGGTTAGGGGAGGTGATTGATTGATCGGACCTGTTTCTTACTTGGTATTTAAAGATTGATAGTTTTTTAACTTTGATCTTTTGTCTTTTGACTTGATTATCTCTTGTGGCACGTTTACCTTAACTATCTTTACTCCAGCGCGTTTAAGTTCCTCTTCGCCATCGAGTACAGTGTAGCCTTCAGCAAAGTAGAGCGTTTTGATGCCGGCATGAGCCACCACCCGAGCACAGTAAGGGCAAGGAAAAGTGGTTACATAAAGGCTGCAGTTGGTAGTTTTTATACCTTGCTTAGCGGCCTCGGCAATGATGGCGCTCTCTGCATGACGAGAAGTGTTTGCACAGATGTCTTGACCAGACTTACTTATACTTCTCGGGTCGCCATCTAGGTATGGAGTATACCCCCCTGGGGTATGTTGGTTAGCCAGGGTAAGAATCACTTGGCCGTCTTTAACCAAAGCAGCTCCCACATGACGCCACCAGTCGGTGGACCTGCCCGCTTCGAAAAAGGCTTGCTTCATAACCGCCTGGTCAAACTTATCTTGAGAGATAACCAAATCTGCACGAGGAGGTTTCTTATCAAAAGTGTTTCGCTTATCCCAGCGCAGAAAGATCGGCTCAAGAATAATTTTTTGCTTTTGATTAAAAAATAACTTGATCAAGACGTCAGAGACGTCGTCGTCTGGCATGACTAGTCGGGCATTTAGAGTTGAAAGGTTTTCAAGACTCATCAACCTAACTTGAAGATCAAGCTCCAGTCCTTCAAGAACCTTGACTGCTTGAGTCGGGGAAAGGCGTCTAATGTCTTTTCTTAAGTAGTTAAGCTCTTTATCTATTAACTTGATTACCTCGTTGCTTAAGACCCAGATAGTCTCCAGTTTAGTCCGGTATTTTTTGATTAAATCAAGATAACCTCGATGAATAACGGGAAGGTAAAGAACTAGCTGGAGATTTCTGGTAGTTTGAGCCACGTTGCCTTTCGAAGGTTGCTTTTTGTTATCTCTCCATCTCTTTTAACACCTCTTTAACCGCTCTGTCTATCTTGGAGCTGATAAGGGTGCTGAAGCGTTTAACAAATCCCAACTGCAAACGGCGAAGCTTAGCCGAGGTGGAGGTGGTAGCTTGGTAAGGAAGGACCACCACTTGGCCACAGATTCGCTCGAGTTTTTTTAGCTGATCTTGGTTATAGGTATCGGCGGTAGCGATCAAGGTGTCTGGTTTAATCAGCTTAACCAACTGCCACTTTGGGGCTTTGAGTGGTTTAAGGACTACATAGTCCACGCTGGCAAAAAAGCTTAACATCTCCAATCGCTCTTTTTCTGGAACCACCGGTCTATCTGGACCTTTGCGCACTCGAATTTTTTCGTCACTGTCCACCCCCACGATCAAGACGTCTCCATGTTTTTTGGCTTTCTCTAGATAACGGCCATGGCCGATATGAACCATATCAAAAGAGCCCTGAGTTAAGACTATCTGTCTTTTTTCTAGGCGTAACTTCTTGACTAACTTGGCTACTTCCGAGTAACTAGGAACGATCTTGTGGCGAGAATGCATGAGAGCTATTATATATGAAAAAAACATGTTAAACTCAAGCAGATGCAAAAGACACAGACCTTTATCATCGTTGCTTTAACCTTGGATGGCTTTATTGGTCGAGACCGAACAGACCTCTCAACTCGCTGGACCTCTAAAGAGGATGCGACTTGGTTTAGTCAGAGAACGAAAGAAGCTGGTATCTGTGTCATGGGGCGAAAAACCTATCAGACGTTTAATCGACCTTTGCCAGAGCGAATCGTTATTGTTCAGACCAAAGATCCGCTAACCTTCAAAAAACAGCAACTTAAAAGCGGGGTGGAAGTCAAGCTGATTCAAGCAGACAGTCAAGTTGACTTGCTTGCAAAAAAGTCAAAAACTCAAGTCTGGGCTACTAGCTTGGAGCTTGATCGGCTACACCAGCTGCTTGAGGATGCGGGGGTAAAGGAGGTAGCGGTCTGTGGTGGGTCTAGCATCTACACTCAGTGGCTTTCGGCGGGTTTGGTGGATGAGCTTTACCTTACACTAGAGCCGGTGGTTTTTGGAGCAGGCGTAAAGTTGTTTAACCAAGCAGTTAAGGTAAAGTTGGAGTTTGTGGGTGAAAAAAAGCTTAATGACAAAGGGACGAAGGTAATGAGGTTAAGAGTTAAGTACTAGATACTGGATAAACATCGATTGTTATTCTGAAAATTCAAGGCGAAGCCATGAAGTATTTAAGAATCTCAAGTAGAATGTTTTAGATAGAAGATAGAAAAATGCAAGTAAAACTTAAACTTTTTGACAAGTCCTTGCCGGTCCCTAAGTATCAGACAGAAAAGGCGGCCGCCATCGACCTTTACAGCCGGGTGGACATGACCTTGTCACCCAAGATGGTTACACGAGTACCTTTAAACGTGGCTTTAGAGATTCCAGAGGATCACTTTGTTTTGATTACTGCCAGAAGCTCACTTTATAAAAAAGGTTTGATGATGGCAAACGGGGTGGGTATCGGTGATGCTGACTACTGTGGCGATGACGATGAGTATCAAGCCCCGCTTTATAACTTTACCAGTCAGCCGGTTATGGTAAAAAAAGGCGAACGCCTGGTGCAGATCGTTGTTTTACCTCGACCAAAAGTTAAGATTGAGCTAGTTAGCAAGCTTGGCCACTCTAGCAGGGGTGGGTTTGGTAGCACAGGAAAGTAAAGCTTAAAAGCTTTTAAGGTGTTTGATAAGTGGCAGTTTTTAGTTTGGGCCTTGTATTTTATTCCACAACTACTTGGATTTCAACAGTTGTTTTTATACAAGATCTTGTGGTTTAGTAGTTGGCTAGCATGAGCCAAGCTAAAGAACAAACATCAGCGGATTGGGGTACTGACGTACCTTGTTTTTCTGGGTTTGATTTTAGGACATCAACAAAAGAGTTTTCACTTAAGTTTGATACATCACTTCCTTCACTTGAACTTAACAACCTACGTAATGTTCGTTGGCTTACACACCATTGGCAAGCTAACTATCCAGATGCACGTCGTGTCTTTGTCTTTGCTACCGGGAGCCTACGCAAGGCTCTTTTTCTTTACTGGCGGTTGATTGCCCAGGAGTTTGGCGTTGCTTTACCTGAAGCTCTTAAGTTTCAACCACCGATGCTTGCTACTCATGCACCCGAGTTTGATGGTCGCCAGGCTTCTTTGGCTTACCGTCAGTCAGGTGCGATCGGTTTGCAACGTTATATAGAGGCCACGATCAGAAATGGTGATGGCAAGGTTAACACCCCTTTGTTTTTAGGAGCGATCAACGGTTGTCCCATCTACGTTATGCCAACCGATGGTGAGACAGCCAGTAACGAGAGTGCGGTTAGTGAGGCGTTAAGTAAAGCTCAAGCAGCTAAGTCTGCTTTTCAAACACTAACAAACCAAAGTGGTCTTGGCAATAAAGTTGATCTTAGCAGGTTGGTGGTCTTTGCCGTCGACACTGTTAGCCAGGCAAAAGTGGCGGATAAAAAGCAGCCACCAACCGGTAAGCCAATAAACACTCAAGCTGGGAAAAGGTTAAAAGAGGTGCTACTAGAACTTGATGAAGGCCAAAAAGCGTGGGCTGAAAGGTTGTTTATGGTTTGGTACCTAGTTTGGCGTTACCTTGATAGTGAGTTTATGAGCTGGAGTGTTTTTTATAAAAGGTACTCAAGCGAAACTGACGCCAAAGCTAAAGAAAAGGTTGTTGGCGAGATTATAAAACAGTTAGATTATTCTTTTGATGACTCGGTGGAGTTGCTGCTTCAACACGTTAACGCTCTAGTGGTGTTGGCTTCAGAAACTCAGGCTTGTGAGTTTGGGCTTGAACTTCGTTTAGGACTTAGGCGTCTTAAGACAATGATAAGTTCAAGTATTAGGTTGATCTTAAAAGGCGAACTAGACCAAGCTGAGCTGTTGATTTTTTTAGAGTCAGGTGGTGGCGGTCTGTTTCAGCAGTTGGTGGCCAAAGAGAAGGTGAGGTTAACTGGTGAGATTAAGGTGGTGAGTAGTAGGGTTGGTGATACAGACAGTCACCAAGAGTTAGTCCAAAAGCAGCCATTGGTTAACAGTTTCTTTATGGAGTTTAGCCAGTGGGTAGGGCAAGCAGGAGAGAAGAGCGAGAGTGAGCTGGATAAGGACAGGTTGTTGAGGTTGCTCTTTCATATCATGGGTTTGCCGTGGGCGGTGTTTGAGTTGGCGCTGAGTAAGGATTAAAGATAGGCTATACTTACCTTATGCCAAAAACTAAAACTATTCATAAAAAAGACTCTCGACCAAACGCACCAGGTTGGTTGATTACCTTAGAAGGTGGAGAAGGAGGCGGTAAGACCACCCAAGTAGTGCGCTTAAGAGATAAACTAACCCAGGCAGGTTTTCAAGTTGTTACTTTGCGTGAGCCTGGTGGCACGGTGATCAGTGAGCAGATTCGCAAGGTGGTCTTATCTGCCAAGAATGTCGGCATGGCCTTTACGACCGAGGTGCTTTTGTTTCAAGCTGCTCGGGCTCAGATTTACAGGGAGATCGTTTTACCCTCTTTAAAGGCCGGCAAGGTGGTTTTAATGGACCGCTCCCACGACTCATCTTCGGCTTATCAAGGACTGGTGCGAGGGTTTGGGTTAAAGTTGATCGAGCAGTTGAATAACATCTCTACTCAAAATACCTATCCAGATTTAACTATTTTGCTTGATTTACCGGTAGAGGTTGGACTTGATAGAGTAGCCAAAAACAGACCAGAAAAAGTCGATCGGCTGGACATGGAGGCCAAAGACTTTCACCAAAAAGTCCGTCAAGCCTACCTAGACTTGGCTGCAAACGACAAACAGGGTCGTTGGCAGGTAGTAGATGCTAGTCGTGGCATAGACGAGATCGCTGATGACTTATGGCGCCTAGTTGCTAAAAAACTTAAGCTAGAGTAAAGTAGATGGCTATGGCAAAACTCCCAAAAGCAGTCAGTCAACTGATCGAGTCGTTTGAGCGTTTGCCAGGTATTGGTCCGCGTTCAGCTCAGCGGTTAGTATTTTATCTGCTTCATAATCCAGAGGAGAGATTAAAAGAGTTTGCCGATCGCTTGTTGGCCTTAAAAAAAGAGACGGTGCTTTGTAGTCGGTGCCATCAGATCTCAGAGACCGATCCTTGTCCGATCTGCAGTGATCCTAGTCGGGATCAAACCAAACTTTGCGTGGTAGAGGAGCCCCTAGACGTGATTGCGCTTGAGTCTTCTGGGACTTATGACGGTCTTTATCATGTTTTGCATGGAGTGATTGCGCCTTTAAACAACGTTGGTCCAGACCAACTTTACCTTCACGACCTGGCTAAACGCCTTGACGGTGTAAAGGAGCTAGTGATTGCCACCAACCCCACCATGGAGGGAGAGGCAACCGCGCTTTATATTAAGGAGTTTCTTGAACAGTCGAGTCAGGTGGATGTCAGCAAACTTAAGATTACTCGCATCGGTCATGGCCTGCCGGTTGGGGCTGATATCGAGTATGCGGACGGTGTTACTTTAAAGCGAGCCATGGAAGGAAGAAGGGAGATCTAGTTAATTGATAATTAAAATTAAAAATAAAATCTTGTATTTTTAAAGTTTTTTTGTTACATTTAACTTAATGTTAAAAGCCATCAACTTTCTTGATTATCTCAAGTAGTTGGTGGTTTTTTTGTTACTTAAAGAAAGGAGGCTGGTTATGATTAAAACCGTGGTTGAGTCAAAAAATGTTGAAGTAACCAGTGCAATTAGAAGTCATGCTCAAAAGCAGGCTCAAAAGCTGACTAAAGTTTATAAAAAGATAAATATTGCACGATTTTTTCTAGACAACATAAAGAAAAAATCTAACGACCCGAAAGCAAATCATGTAACGCTCAAAGTTGAGATTCCTGGAAAAGATATCCTGGTCAAAGAGCATGCGGTAGACATGTATGAAGCGATTAACCTAGCGGTCGATGCAGCCTTACGCCATTTAAGAAAAAAACTGGAAAAAGAAAGAACGAGGCAGAGGAAGTAGGTTAGATACTGGGTGTTGGAGACTGGACGCAAAAAGATAGTTTGCTCAAATCTATAAACATTGTTAAATAGAAATACCGAATCACGAATGTCCAAATAACGAAACTGTTTCGAAATTCGAATTTGGTTATTTGTGCTTTCAATTTAACACTGTTTAGCTTATTAATTATGAACCATCAATTAATTTGTCCCTTGCTACTTGAGCATTTTTTCTCTACCATTAAGCTATGGCAGGTGATACGCAGAAGCAACCTACAGATAATAAAAAAGATCCGTTAGCTGTTTTGGAAGACATCTTAAACGATGCCAAACAAAAACAGTCTTTAGGCGACACAGCTCAAACAAACCCTACCTCAACACCAACGCAAACAGCGCAAGGTGACTTTGCCCAAACTCAACCACCGGTTGATCCACAAGAACAAGCGCAGCTTGAAGCCAAGAAACAGGCGAACTTGGAAGCAGAGAAGGAGAGACAGAGACAGCTTGAAGCTGAAAGACAGCGCTTGATTAAGGAACAAAAGCGCAAACTTGAAACAGAACTCAAGCAGACACCACAGTATCAGGCACGCCTTCAGCAGGAAAGAGAGAAAGAGAAACAGCAAAATAATAGTCAAGCAGATTCTGAGGGCTATGAGATTCGGCAGCTTAAGCACACGAAGATATAACCCAAAGCTTAAAACTCAAAACTCAAAATAACTTTGTATGTAGTGGGTAGTAGGTAGTTTATAGTGTGTAGATCGAAATTAAAGAGTATAACTTAGGTGTAGAGAATAATCAGCCCACCACTACCAACTACTAACTATTAACTATTAACTATTAACT
>WFTH01000037.1 GCA_015485595.1 Candidatus Microgenomates bacterium | reverse complement strand
GTTTGTTATCGGACTTAACATCTTTACGGCTGGAGGTATAGTTTTAATTAAAAATTTCAAATTAAAGATTAAGAAATGTAACAAAAAATGTAGTCTAGCCATAGATAAAATAAAAAATTTAATATTAGCATTAGTGATGGTTTTCTTGATGGCGGGAGGGTTGGTTGATATCTGGCCGATTCTAAACGATCAGACAGGCAAGTTGCCAGACTACTCTCGCTCGCCCGTTATGCGTTTGGTGTTAAGGCAGACCGAGCCCAACGCGCAAGTTTTAAGTAACGTCTATCTTTATAACCCTGCTTCTTTAGTAGGAAGACAGCTTTATCTGGATTACGGTTATTTTTCTTGGAGCATGGGTTATAACGATAAGAAGAAGCGAGCAGACCTAAGATTGTTATTCTCATCCAAACTTGATAGACTAACCTGGTGTCGGTTGGTTAAAAAACACGAGATTGACTATGTCCTTTTAGACCCGAGTTTAGCTCCGATGGAAGATGGCAGGATTAAGGTAAGACAAAGCTGGTTGGTTAGAGAAGTTAAGCCGGACTTTGCAAGCGCCGACGGTTGGCGATTATGGAGAGTAAAAAAGATCTGTGGCAACTTAAACTTTAAAAATCAATAACTAAAAAAAATAGTTTCTTTTATGAAGAGTAATACCGAAGGTTAAGATGAAGTTGCTTAAATCAAGTAAAACAAAAAAAACACCTCCTTTTAAGGTTGGGTTTGATTTTGATGGAGTGGTGATCTATAACCCGATGCGAGTACTTCGTCCCTTTGCTTCTTTTATTAAAAAAAAGAACTGGGTTAAAAGGAAAGAGCTTGAGTTTTTTGTACCAGAAAAAAACTGGGAGAAGTTTTTGTGGTATCTGGCTCACCAGAGTAGTCTTTTTCCAGCCAAGGGTTGGAAGACAATTAAAAAGCTTAAGCAGCTAGGAGTGATCGATCCCTATCTTGTAACAGGTCGGAACACTTTTTTAAAACAAGACCTTAAGTCTAAGTTTTATCTTTTTGGTCTTAACAAGGTGTTTGAAACCTTCTACATCACAGAGACTAACGAGCAACCTCATCTGTTTAAGGAGCGCGTGATTAAGCAATTAAAGCTTGATTTTTTTGTGGAGGACAACTGGGACATTGTTAACTACTTAACTCGGTGTAGCCTTCCAGCTAAAGTTATCTGGGTTACAAACTTCGTTGATGGTCAAAAGATCGACTATCCTTATAAAGTGAAAAATCTAGAAGAAGCGCTGGAGTTAATTTTAGATTCTAAATTTTAGATTTTAGATTATTTTGTACTTTGTAAGAAAAAGGAGAGTGTTATGAGACCACAAGTTAAAGCTAAAAAAGTTTTAATCACCGGCGGGGCTGGCTTTTTTGGTCTTCATGCAGCTCGCTACTTTAAAAACAAAGGTTGGCAGGTGAGCCTGCTTGACATTGCTGACTACCCTTCGCACGAGTATGATGATTGGGGTTTCGAGCTTTTAAAGATTGACGTTCGTGACCGAGAGAAGGTTGATGAGGCAGTCAAAGGTAAGGATGTGGTGGTCCATGCGGCGGCTGCTTTGCCCTTGTGGTCACGAGACGACATTATGACCACCAACGTTGATGGTAGTGTTAACGTGGCTACTAGTGCTCTTAAACATGGCGTTAAACGACTGATTCATCTCTCCTCTACCGCGGTTTATGGCGTACCAGAAAAACACCCGATCGTTGAGACCGATCCCTTGGTGGGAGTCGGTGCTTATGGTGAGTCAAAGATTGAGGCTGAGAAAAAACTAGCTGAGTTTTGGAGAAAAGGCCTAAACTTGACCGTCTTTAGACCGAAGACGTTTGTTGGCACCGAAAGACTTGGTGTGTTTGAGATCTTGTTTGACTGGGTGCATGATGGCAAAAAGATTCCGGTTATAGGTAATGGCTCAAATCGTTATCAACTTTTGGATGTAGATGATCTAGTGGAAGCAGTTTATCTGGCAGGCCAATCAAAAGATAAGAAACTAAACGATGTCTTTAATATTGGGGCTAAAGAGTTTGGTACGGTTAAGGAGGATCTTCAGGCGCTGTTTGAGCATGCTGATTCTGGTTCAAAATTAATGCCAACTCCAGCTACACCGATAAAGTTTGTTTTAAAAACTTTAGAAAAACTTAACCTCTCTCCGCTTTATCAGTGGGTTTACGACACCGCGGATAAGGATTCGTTTGTTTCGATTAAGAAACTAGAAAGAACACTTAACTGGTCGCCTAGGTTCTCTAATGTTCAAGCTTTGATTAAGTCTTATGACTGGTACCAAGACCACTACCAAGAGATCAAATCTAGAGGTGCGGGAGTCAGTCATACTGTGGGTTGGAAACAAGGTGCCTTGGGCCTCTTTAAAAAACTGATGTAAAGCTTCTATGAACCTAAAAAGCATCTCGATAGTAATACCGGTCTATAACGAGTCGAGGTTTATTAATCAAGTGATTAAACAGGTGCTTCAAGCAGATACTTTAGGGTTAAAAAAGGAGTTGATCGTTGTAAACGACGGCTCAACCGACAGTACCAGTAAAATCTTAAAAAAACTTAGCACTTTAAACTCAGCCATTAAGGTGATCAATCTTTCGACTAATTTTGGCAAGGGTTATGCGGTTAAGACAGGACTTTTAAAAAGCTCAGGTGATGTGGTCCTGATTCAGGACGCTGATCTTGAGTACTCACCAGATGACTACCCTCTTTTACTTAAGCCAATTCTAGAAGGTAAGGCAAATGCGGTCTATGGATCTCGGTTTATTACGAACAAGCCACACAGAGTTTTGTACTTTTGGCATTACCAAGCTAACAAGTGGCTCACTACTTTATCTAACATGTTTACTAACTTAAACTTAAGTGACATGGAGACAGGTTTTAAGGTTTTTAAAGGTGATCTGGTTCGAAAACTAGCTCCTTACTTAAAAAGCCGTCGCTTTGGTTTTGAACCGGAGATCACCGCTTATTTGGCCAAGCAAAAAAACTGCCGAATCTATGAAGTGGGTATCTCTTATCATGGCCGCACCTACGCAGAGGGTAAGAAGATTAACTGGAAAGATGGAGTTAAAGCGATCGGAGCGATTGTTTGGTATAACTTATTTGACTAATCAAAGATGCAGTTAAGTCTCTTATCTAAAACAAGCTGGGTATTTGGCGGGTTAATGCTTGTGAGTATGATAAGTTACTTGCTTGGTGTGAGGCATGTTGGTTTTGCCATCTGGGGAGATAGTCATTACTACTACGCCTACACTCGTTCGCTTGTTATGGATCATGATGTTAACTTTATAAACGAGGCCACCAACCCTCTTTATCCGTTTCCTAATGGTCTAAAGGTTGTACCAAAAACCGGCTATGCCGCCTCTAACTTCTCACCTGGTCCGGGTCTACTGTGGATACCAGGATTTTTACTGGGCCAGTTTGTGGTTTGGGGCTTATCTTGGTTTGGTGTGGATGTTTTAAGAGATGGTTACAGCTTGATTAACCAAGTCAGTGTTGGCTTGAGCACGGTCATGATGAGTCTAGGTGGCCTGTTTTTAATCTACCTTAATCTAAAACACTTTTTTAAACATCAGGTAGCCTTGGTTTCTGTGTTAGTTCTGTTTTTAACCTCTCAGTTGTTTTACTACACCACCATCGACCCGCTCAACTCACACTCGGCTGAGTTGCTCTTTTCTAGCTTGGCGCTTTTTCTAGCCTTAAAGATCTACCTTAATCAGTTAAAGGGTGATCGTTGGTATTTTTTGTTTGGTTTGGTTTTAGGTTTTTTAGGTATTATCCGTAATCAAGATATACTAATCAGCGCCTTGCTTTTAGCTTTGGTCTTTTTTAGGAAAAGCAAGTTCTTTAAGCTAAAGCAGCTTCTGTTTGTTTTAGTTCCTTTAAGCTTAGTTGTTTCGATTCAAGTTATTTTTACTTGGACTATCTATCATCGGTTTGGCAGCCCTTACTTGATTAACGGAGCCAGTTTTAGCTGGCTTTATCCTAATTTACTGGATACTTTGTTTAGTCAGGGAAATGGGTTTTTTTACTTTGCGCCGATGGGCTTGATCATGGTCCTTGGTTTGATCTGGTGGTACCTTAAAGCCCCGCGGTTAAACCCAGCCATCAAGCAGATAGCTGGGGTTAGTTTGGGGGTCTTTTTATCTCAACTTTATGTTATTGCTAGCTGGCCACCGGAGATCATTGGTGGACCCTATGGCTCACGCATGTTTATCGGCACCCTTCCCTTTTTAGCTTTTGGTCTAGCTTGGATAGTTAAACAGCTTAAAAAACAAGCTTTAGGTTATAAGCTAGTGTCGGTTTTAGTTTTAGGATTATTGTTTGGTTGGAACCTTTATCAGATATATCTTATGCTGGCTACCTGGTAGTTTTTTGAAAAATAATTACGTGTGGATGGTCATAGACCGAGAACGACTCATCTGCTTTGTTATCATCTAGAGTAATCTTGAACAAACCGAAGTCTAGAGTGGGTTGAAAATCAAACTCAGCCACTTTTATAAAACCTCGTTTACCTGAAAACAGATCTTGGTAGTACTGGGCTGTGTTAGGATAACATCTTCTATATTTTTGGCAGTCTGCTAGCTTAGTCAAAGGCGCACTGAGTCTTTTGGAAGCGATGACCAGGTAATCTGCTTGGGCTAGTCTTTGGTCGATCAAACGCCACTTGTGCTTGTTGTCTGGTAATTCATAGAGTGGCAGCTCTACATAGCGATACCTAGTTGCTTGAAAAAGTGGTAGTCTGTCGTCCCAGTGCTCCACAGCCAAGACCGACCCTGCCGGCACATAACGAAGAATCCACTCGCTGGCTTGTACTCTGGTGTGAGGTTGAAGGTAGATCTTTAAAAAAGCTCCCAACCAGATGCCAGCAAGAAATAAAAGTATGATCGTTAGAGCTTTTTTAATCACCCAGTTAGTTTTAGCTTGAGATAGAAACCATTCCAGACTTAAGGCTGCAGTTAGAGCCACAAAGGGATACAAGGGCAGCATGTAACGCATAAACTTGACCGCGCTTTGACCTAAGACTAGGAAATAAACAAGATAAACCGCTATGATCAGCACCGTTGGTTGGGTTAGGCCTTTTTTTAAAGGTAGTTTTTTAAGTTGAGCAAAGGCTCTTTTTATTAAGATTACGGCGCCTAAAAGCCCTAAGCTCCCAATGATCGGTCCAGTCCCCCAAAGAAAGATGTTTTTTAGAGGGTAAAGGTAGGCTGTTGTATCTACGTATTGAAGTGTGTAAGGAAAAACATAAGGGTCTTTGCCCATTTGAATCTGTTTTAAAACTTCTTGAATGAACTGTTGGTAGTGAAGAACACCGTAGGGCATAAAGATAAAGAAGCTCACAAATCCAAACCAAAGTACTAGGTTAAGAGCAGCAAACAACCGAGCAAGCTTATCTGTCTTGCTCTCTTTAATCTTAAGGGTAAGTAGTTTAACAAACAACGAACCAAGGATGATTGGCACAACTATTAAACTAGTGAGCTTGGTGGCCAACATGGCACTAACTACGACCACAACGGCACTGAATCTTAACCAACTAGGTTGCTTAAGGTACCTAATACTTAAAAGTACCGCTAGGCTTAAGAAGAGGTTTAGAAAGTTATCTACAATAAAGAAGTTTGAGTTCTGAATTGGAAAGAACATCAAAGCGTAAAGCAACATTGCTAGATAGGGTGTTAGTCTCCGCTTACTCACTTCCTTAGTGATCAGAAAGACTATTGTCGCTACCAAAATATCGGTGATGCTGGTTAAAAACCGACCTACAATCAAAAGGCCGTTGTAGTTATCAAGCCGAGCCAATCCAAGAGCTTCTAGACCTTGAGCCACTGCCTTCAGTAGATAAAGTGGTAGGGAGCCATAAGCAAAAAAGTCTGGGTTAAGCTGGTTGAAGAGATGGAGTTTGTCACTGACCATGATCAACCAACGCTCATCTGGATGAAGGTGCAGCCCGGCATCATAGTTATTGCCCAAAAAGCGGGTAACCAAGAGTACCAGAAAGATAATCACTAAGACTACTTGGTAGTAAAGATTAGAGATCTTTTTTGGCATACTCAGCACTGACCCAGCCGACATTTTGGAGTTTTTCTCCGAACTTAATTTGATACCAACCGTCTTTTTCCTTAAGGTAAGGATACTGTTTGCCAGAGTAGACCACGCCGATTTGTTTGGCGGTTTTTGAAGGTTCTTCCCTAACCCTCAAAATTTCGGTTCCGGCTTGAACCAAGCCTGTTTTGAGAATGGTTAGTCTAGCCGAGCTGGTACTTTCAGTTGGTTGCGGTGCTTGAGTAGGGGTGGGTTCTTCTGGCTTGTCTGTATTTGTGAGTTTAGCTAGTTTAATAATTGTATCTACCTGATAGCCCTTTTTTAGGTTAAGGGAGTGCTGTTGTGTTTCATAGCCAGGCAAGCTTACTTCATAGCGATGCTCTCCTGGATTAAGATCATCTAGAAGTAATGGGGTAAAGTCAGTAGGTTTGTTATCTACCTTAATAATAGCTTTGTCTGGAATGCTTATAAAGTTGATAGCTGTTTTTGTTTTATTGTTTTTTAATTTTTTCATCTCATAGATAACTCCCCCGCTTGTTTCCACAGTTTTGCCAGGATTCCAAGTGATGATAGTGAGGGTTCCCGGATGAAGGGTGACCTCTGTGTCATAACTGGAGAGCTTTTCATCTTCTGGTTCAATTCTGATAGTGTAGGTGCCGGGCCTAAGGTTGCGCTCTATTAATGGAGTACGATCAAGATAGCGGTCATCCAGAAAAACTCCAGCTGGTTTGTTGCCGGTTATGACTTGCAAGCCGGCTCTTTCTTTTTGGGTGAGCTTAAAGCTACCAAACCCAATCAAAAAAATACCTAAAGAGACAGTTAGGATGATTACTACCCACTTAAGTTTCATGAGGTTAGTGTATCATTTTTTAGGGGATCGAACCAAGGCAAGTTCTAAGACCTCATCCACTTGTTTAACAGGGATGAACTCTAGATCTTTTTTAACCACTTTTGGCAGTTCGATCAGATCGCGCTTGTTATCTTGGGGGATTATCACAGTCTTTATACCAGCTTGGTGGGCGGCGATGCTTTTTTCTTTTAGACCGCCAATTCTTAAAACTCTGCCTCTCAAAGTCACCTCGCCTGTCATGGCTACGTCTTTTTTCACCGGTATTTGAGTAAAGGCAGAAACAATCGCGGTAGTGATGGTAATGCCTGCAGAAGGGCCATCTTTAGGCACTGCTCCCTCTGGTACGTGAATGTGGACATCGGTTTTGGCTAGTTTTTTGACATCGATACCGAATTTTTTTGCGTTGGCTTTAACGTAGGTTAAGGCGGTTTGAGCTGACTCTTTCATCACCTCCCCCAGCTTGCCAGTAAGTTTTATCTGACCCTTGCCGTCGGTTAAAGCTACCTCTATAAAAAGAATGTCTCCGCCTACACTGGTCCAAGCCAAACCAGTTGCTTGGCCAACTACGTGTTCGTTGGCTGCCACCTCTTGGTCAAACTTTTCTGGACCAAGCTCTTTTTTAATAAACTTAGGATCGATGGTTACTTTACCTTTAACCTTTTTCTCCACGAACTTACGAGCGACTTTACGCATTAGGCTGTTTAGCAGTCTTTCCAGCTCTCTGACTCCGGCTTCACGGGTGTAGCGTTTGATTAAAAACTTAATTGCTTCGTCGGTGATGGCAACTTGTCTGGCGGTTAGGCCGTTAGCTTCTCGGGCTTTTTTCACTAAGTACTTTTTAGCAATCTGAAACTTTTCCTCTTCGGTATAGCCAGAATAACGGATCACCTCCAGCCTGTCTCTTAAAGCTGGGGGAATGGTGTCTAGGGTGTTTGCGGTAGTGATAAAGATAACCTCAGAAAGATCAAACGGCATGTCCAGGTAGTGATCCACAAAGTGGGCGTTTTGTTCTGGGTCTAGTGCCTCAAGTAGGGCTGCAGATGGATCGCCTTTGTAGTCACTGCCGAGCTTGTCTATCTCATCCAGCATAAACACCGGGTTTTTCACTCCAGCTTGCTTAATGCCGTTAATAATCCTGCCCGGCATAGCGCCCACATAAGTACGTCTGTGGCCTCTAATCTCTGCCTCATCTCTTACTCCCCCTAAAGAGACCTTAACAAACTTACGACCTAAGCTTTTGGCAATTGACTGACCAATACTGGTTTTACCTACACCTGGTGGACCGACAAAACAAAGAATCGTGGGGATTTTTTTGGTCTCTTTCTGAGTTTTTTTAGCCTGTTTTTGTTT
>WFTH01000036.1 GCA_015485595.1 Candidatus Microgenomates bacterium | reverse complement strand
CCTCCATAGGACTAATACTTCCGTCGGTTGTCACGTCCAAGATTAACTTGTCAAAATCGATTCTTCGCCCAACTCGAGTATTCTCCACTTTATAAGAAACCTTGGTCACGGGGGAGAAAAGAGCATCAAGTAAAATCTCGCCGATCTCTTCGGTTTCTTTTACCTCTGCCTGACGATAACCAACCCCAACCTCAACCTGCATCTCCAAGGTTAAAGTAGCGTCTTTATTTAAGGTAGCAAGATGAAGCTCTGGGTTAACGACTTCAACTCCAGCCTCACACTGAATATCTCCAGCCACCACTTCACCGGCGCCCTTGGCCTCCAGTCTTAAAATCGCTTTATCGATATGTTCAGCCGTCTTTAGTCTCACTTGTTTAAGATTTAATCCTAGCTCAAGTACATCTTCAACTACCCCCTCGATCGTAGCAAACTGATGCACCGCCTCAACAACTTTAAACTTGGTAATGGCAGCTCCAGACAAAGAAGTAAGTAGCACTCGCCTTAAGGCGTTTCCCAAAGTATGACCATAACCAGCCTCAAGAGGCTCCATCACCACCAGGGCGTGTTTGGCATCAGCTTTATCTTCATAAAGCTTAAATCTAGGATTAAGTAGTTGGTCAATTACTGCTGTCATTTTTTCCTCCTTTGTTTCGCCTCTCCTGCATTATGACAGGAAATCCGTTTCTGGATTTTAATTTTTACCGACTATAAAACTCTACGATTAGCTGTTCGTCAATGCTCTCTAGAACATCCTCCCTCATTGGTAACCTTATTACTTTGGCTGCTGCGCCTTTCTTCTCTAGCCAGTCAACCGCAGCCTTTGGCTCATCCTTAAGTAGTTGAGCCACCAAAGGAATCTTCATCGCCTTACTTGTCAAGGTAATCACATCTCCCACTCTTACTCGATAAGAAGGAACATCCATTCGTCTTTGATTCACTTTTACATGACTATGACTCACTAACTGACGCGCTGCTGCCCGAGTCGGAGCCCACTTTAAACGATAGACCACGTTATCCAGTCGCCTCTCGAGTAAAGAAAGCATGGTGGCCCCAGTAGCGGTCTCCCTTCTTGAAGCCTCGATATAAACTCGTTTGAGCTGCTTTTCTAAAATCCCATAAATATACTTAAGCTTCTGCTTTTCCTTGAGTTGAACTCCGTAATCAGATGGTTTGCGCCTTCCTTTGGCCCCATGTTGACCAGGACGAATCATTAAGCGACGAGCAACTTTAAGAGCGTTAGTCTTTAGCCCTAAGTCCTCGCCTATCCTTCTAGCTAGTTTGTTTTTCGGTCCAGTATATCTTGCCATAATCTAAAATTTAGAATCTAAAATTTATAATTATTTGTTATGCTTAGCTTTTCTGGGTCTGGTTCCGTTATGAGGAACCGGCGTCATGTCGGCCAGAAGACTCACCTTGATACCTTGAGCTTTAAGCACCCGCAAAGTCACATCTCTACCCGGCCCAGGCCCCTTAATAAAGACTTCCATCTCGTTCATGCCAAAAGTCTTAGCTTTATTAATTGCGTTTTCCAAAGTAATCGTAGCCGCATAAGGTGTGGACTTGCGTGATCCAGAGAAACCCGACTCTCCCGCAGATGTCCAAGCCAAGACGTTTCCATTCTCATCCGTGATGCTCACCAAGGTGTTATTAAACGTTGCGGTAACATAAAGTCGACCCTTTGGTACGCTATGAGTTATTTTTTTCTTGGGTCGGGTGGTCTTACGTTTTGCTTTTGCCATAATCTACTTAAGTTGCGCTACTTTTGATCCTTGGAGACGGAACCTACTGTTCGCCGTTTAACTCCTCCTCTGGCTATTCGGGCGTTAGTTCTGGTTCTTTGACCTCTAACCGGCAGCTTAACCTGATGCCTTCTTCCTCGATAGCAACGAACTCGAATCAAACGATCAATGTTGTCATTTATCTGACGACGAAGATCTCCCTCTAAAGTATACTTTTCCAAAGCTTTCTGAATGCGACTAATCTCACTGGTGGTAAGATCTCTAGCTCTCTTATTTTGATCAACTCCAGCCTCCTGAAGTACTTGAGCTGAACGTTTTGGTCCCACGCCATAGATGGCAGTAAGCGCGAAAAGCACTTTTTTGTTTGCTGGTATATCAACACCGATAATTCTTGGCATAAAAAACTCAACCCTGCCTCTGTTTGTGCTTTGGATTAGTACAGATTACCCGTACCACACCCTTACGTTTGATGATGCGACAGTTAACACACATTTTTTTGACCGATGACTTAACTTTCATAAGAACAGACGTTGAACTATACCAGATAACTCAAGTTTTGCAAACCACTAAATTTACTGCGAAATCTTTTTTGTTGATCTATAGGTAATTTTACACTTATCTAGATCATATTTTGTTACATACCCTTTAACGTAATCTCCAGGCATAACACGAATTCGATAGAGCCTCATCCGACCGATTAAGGTACCCAAAAGCACTCGACCAATCATCGGCTTTACCGAACTATCAACCACCTCCACCCGAAACATAGTGTTTGGTAGACACTCACGTACCACGCCTACAATCTCAAACTTATCATCACCTTTGGCTTTCTTTCCGGTGAGATCGACCTGGCGTTTGACTTTTTGCGCTCGTTTATGTTCCTGAACTTTACCCATAGGGTTGGTATTATATCAAACTAAAACGATTTTGTCAGGATCTCATAGCCTTTTTTTGTTACCAACACCGTTTCCTCAAACATCGCCGAGAGTGAGCCATCGACCGTTTTGTAGGTCCAGCCATCTTCAGCTAACTCAAGATGTGGTTCACCTTGAGTGTACATAACCTCAACCGCAATAGTTTGACCTTCACTCAAGATGTCTCTTTTGGAATCAGGCGTTGCGACGCAAGGAATAACCGGATCCATATGAAGTTCCTCTCCCACGCCATGACCAGTCAACTGATAAACTACTCCTAGACCATGTCGGGTGAGGACCCGCTCCATAGCCTGGCTCACTTGGTAAACACTCGCCCCAGCCTTAACCTTGTTGATCGCCTTTTTAAGCGCCTTACGACCCACGGCCAAAAACTCCTGTATCTGTGGCGTTTTAGGCTCAACCTGAAAACTCACCGTGGTGTCTAGATGATAACCCTGATTAATTAAACCAAGATCAACCGTAACCAAGTCTGAAGGTTTGATCTTGCGGTTTTTTTTAGGAATACCATGACAAAGCTCATCATTCTTCATTACACAAGTGGTCCAGTGATAACCTGGTACAGTAGAAAAACTCGGTTTCATCCCAGCCTTTTTAATCAGCTCGGTGGCCTTTGCTTCTATCTGAGAAAAACTCATGCCTGGCTCAACCCAGTCTACCAAGCTGTCTCTTATCTGTGCCAAGACCTGGCCACCTTCTCTCATGGCCTTAATCCGTGTATGATCCACCTTTTGGGTCATTACTTCACTCCCAACGCTTTTAAAATCTCCTTAAAAACCGCATCCACTGCCAGCTCACCATCGATCTCCACTAACATGCCTTTTTGGCGATAAAAGTCAATCACCGGTTTGGTCACTTCATGGAAAAGCTCGATTCGCTTGCGAATAGCTCGCAAAGTTTCATCCTCCCTAGCATCAGCTCGACCGGAAATACGCCAAAGTGCTTCTCGATCCGAAACCTTCAGATGGATTACCTTGTCTATATCACTGTTTAGCGCCTCAGCTTGAACTACCGTACGAGGGAAACCGTCTAAAATAAAACCATCAGCATACTCTGGCTTAGCCAGGTAGGTTAAGACAATCTCCAAGGCTACATCATCAGGCACTAAAGCTCCAGCATTAAGAGTTTCCTTTAACCAACGACCAAGCTTGGTCTTTTCTTTAGCCATCTCTCGAAAAATGTGGCCTGAAGAAAGATAGGGAATGCCTAACTTCTCTGAAAGAAGGTTTCCTTGGGTGGACTTACCAGCCCCTTGAATACCAATCAAGACCAGCCTCCTGGGAATCTTCTTTGACTGAGAGTTTTTAGCGGTATTTGTCATAGTTTTGCTCCACTAGCATACTTTCTACCTGCTTAGCAACTTCCAAAACCACCGCCACCACGATTAAGGCGCTGGTACCACCAATAGCCAGCGACTGCATCTCAGTTAGACGCTGAACTAAAGACGGCAAAATAGCCACAAAACCAAGAAAAACACCACCCACAAAAGTAATGCGTGAAACGATATAGTCTAGGTGCTTTTTAGTAGCTTTACCTGGCCTAATGCCAGGGATAAAAGCTCCAGATTTTTTAAGCTCATCCGAGATATCATCGGTGTTAAAGAAAATAATGGCTGAAAGATAAGAAAAGGCAAAAACAATCAAGAAATAAACTACCATGTAGACCGTAGCGGTACTGCTAAACCAAATCGAGATCTTTTGACCAATCTCGACTAACTTCGCGTTGTTAGCCGCCATCAAGATACGACCCAAAAATGCTGGCACCATCATGATCGAGATAGCAAAAATAATCGGCATCACCCCGGAAGTGTTAACCCTAATGGGTAAAAAAGTCGTCTGCCCTCCATAGATACGTGCACCTCGTTGGCGCTTGGCATACTGAATCGGCACTTTTCTAACCGCTTCGTTCATAAAGACCATCAAACCCACAATCGCTAAAGTAAGAAGACCGAGGGTGATTAGAGTTAAGCTTTGATCTGAGCTTAGAGTCAGTCCTATTTGACTAACCGCTGTAGGAATCTGACTCACAATACCTGCAAACAAGATCATCGAGATGCCGTTGCCGATCCCTTTTTCAGAAATTAACTCCCCCAGCCACATGATTACCAAGGCTCCTGCCACAATACTTAAAACCAAGGTGAGTAAAGAAAACCAGTCTCCCACTTGAATCAAATTCTGGGATTGGAGCAAGAGTACAACCGAGATGCTTTGTACCACAGCCAAAGGCACGGTAAGTAATCGAGTATATTGATTTACCTGTGCCTGGCCAGACTCGCCTTCTTTCTGTAGCTCTTTAATTCTGGGAATCACCATGCCCATAAGTTGCATGATAATCGAAGCGGTAATATAGGGACTAATACCTAAAGCTACCAAAGAGAATCTTGCTAAAGTGCCTCCAGCAAAGATGTTTAGAAGGTTTAAAAATTGATTAGCAGCAAACAGACTTGAAAGCCGATTTACATCAACTCCTGGAGCCGGAATATGGGCCATAAAGCGATAGATAGCAAAGATGAAAGCGGTAAAGAGAATCTTCCGCCTTAAATCTGGATGATGGTAGATTTTTTTAACCAGGTTAAGAGACTGGTTGATTAGGTCCATGTTTTTTCTTAAGTTTTTAAAGCCCTTAGCTGGTCCTGATCTGTAAACTACAAAACCTTGCCGCCAAGAGACTCAATAAGCTTCTTGGCTTTGGCAGTTGTCTTGATCCCAACAAGAGTAAGGGGTTTCTTAAGTTTGCCACTTGCTATCACCTTGGCTCTAGTTGCCCTTTCCGGTATCAGCTTGGCTAGTTTTAAGGTATCCAAAGTAACTTGTTCAACCTCAAGTTTCTCGAGCGAATCCAGTCGAACTTCGTAGATCGATCTTACCTTGTTTAAACGCAACTTACCTCTTAACATTGGAAGTCGCTTAACCAAAGGCAGTTGACCACCCTCGAACCACAAAGCAATCTTACCTCCGGAACGAGACCGTTGACCCTTTTGACCACGACCAACTGTGTGGCCACCCTTGCCGGAACCGTAGCCTCTGCCAACTCTTTTAGCCGATCTTTTTACTACAGCTGGTAGTTTATTAATTAAAGACATAAGATGTGACTTGTTGATTAACAATAATACTAACTCTTATTTTTTTTAGCTGACTGTCTTTTGGCCGTTTGCTTCTTGGTCGACACTTGTTTTTTAGTTGGTTTTTTTTGACCCTCAGCTCTAGCTTTTGCCTTGGCTTGAGCTTTAGCTATCTTAACCTTTTCCTCTGCCTCAATCTCGGCAATCGACTTCAACTTTAAACCCTTAATTTTAACTAGATGAGCTATTTGCCTTAAAGCCTCAAAGGTAGCATAAACGCTTGAAGCTTGATTCTCACTCCCTAAGATCTTGCTCGAAATGTCTCGGATTCCAGCTGCTTCAACCACCGCTCTAACTGGACCTCCAGCAATAACCCCAGAACCACGCGGGGCTGGTTTAAGCAAAACCCGACCAGCACCTTTTTTGACCTCGATTGCAAAAGGAATGGTGGTTCCATCCATTGGAACCTCGATCATCTTCTTTTTAGCCTTTTTGACTCCTTTTTTGATTGCCGAAAGCAGATCGGGAGCTTTACCCAACGCCACCCCAACTCGTCCTTTTTTATCACCCACTACCATCAAGGCAGAAAAACCAATTTTATTACCTCCCTTAGTCTTTTTTGAGACACGAGAGACTTGAATCACCTTCTCTTCAAACTCTTTTGCTTGCTGGTTTCTTCTACTTAGATTCATAACTTAATTCCTTCTGCTCTTAAAGCCTCGGCTACAGCTTTAACTCGACCCTGATAGCGAAACGGGCCTCGATCAAAGATGCCGGCTGTGATCTTTTTTGCCTTCATACGCTTGGCCAACAGTCGACCAACTAAGCGAGCTTTCTCTGTCTTGGTTAAAGACGACTTTTTTTCAAGCTGTTTATCGTTAGCTGCTACCAAAGTAACCTGTTTTGCGTCATCGATGGCTTGAACGTAAAGATGTTTATTAGTTCGATGCACCGAAATTCGAGGTCGCTTGGTTGTACCAAACAGCTTCGACCTAACTCGAAGAGCTCTTTTTTGTTTAGTGGTTTTATTGTGTTTTATCTTCATTAGTTTTAAATTAGATTTTTAAACCTAAGCTGAGGCTGTCTTACCCGGTTTCAGGTGGACCACCTCGTCTTCATAGCGAATTCCCTTACCCTTGTAAGCATCCGGTGGTTTGATCTTGCGGATGTTGGCAGCCACCTCGCCAACCAACTGCTTGTCAATGCCTTCAATCACGATGGTGTCGTTTCCTTCTACCTTAACCGTAACTCCCTCAGGTGGAGTAAACTCAACCGTATGAGAGTAACCAACCGAAAGGTCAAGACCTTTTCCTTTAGCGGCCACCCGGTAACCAGTACCTACCAGCTTAAGCACCTTCTTATAACCTTGACTAACACCAATAACCGCGTTGTTAATCAAGCTTCTTACCAAGCCATGAAAAGCTTTGGTTTGGCGCTGATTGTTGGTTCGTTCAACCTTTACTTGATTCTCCTCAATCTTAACTTGAATACTTCTAGGCAAACTGACCTCAAGTGAACCTTTTGGGCCTTTAACTATCACCTTCTCCGATTGAATCTCAAGAGTCACTTCTGCTGGTAGTAAAATAAACTTTTTTCCGATCTTTGACATAGATAACTCCTACCAAACTTGACAGATAAGCTCGCCGCCAACCGAGGCCTTGCGTGCTTGTTTGTCGGTTAAGACTCCTTTGTTAGTTGAAACGATAGTAATGCCATACCCACCAAGCGTCTTTGGAATGTCAGTTACTGCAGCATAGAGACGTCTACCTGGCTTTGAAACTCGCTTGATCCCGGTAATAGCTGGTTTGTTATTAATGTACTTTAGCTTTAGTTCTAGACTTAACTTTGGCTTGTCTCCCGTAACTTGGTAAGAATCCAAGTAGCCTTCGTCAACTAAAATCTTAACGACCGCCTCTTTTAGCTTTGAATGGGGCACCACTACTTGATCGTGGCGAGCCAGATAAGCGTTTCTAATTCTTGCTAGTAGGTCTCCAACTGGGTCACTTAACATAGGTTACTTACTTGCCTTTACAACACCTGGTAGCTCGCCCTTTACGGCTAGCTCCCTAAAAGTAATACGACTTAAACCAAAGTACCGCATATAACCACGCGGACGGCCTGTGATTTTACACCGATTTACGCCTCTGGTCGAGACCCGATTCGGTTTTTTCTCACCCTTAGCCAAGTAAGCTTTGCGCTTGGCCAAGAGACGTTGTGATTTGGCGATCTTTGATTTCTTTGCCATAGAGTGTTTACCTTATTTGTTTTTCTCTTTTAAACTTTCCTTTGCAAACGGCATGCCGATGGTCTCAAGTAAAGCAAAAGCCGTTGCATCATCTTTAGCGGTAGTAACGATGTTTACCTGCATCGGTCTAATACCCTCGATTTTATCGTAGTCGATCTCTGGAAAGATAATCTGCTCCTTTATTCCCAAACTGTAGTTACCAGCCCCGTCAAAAGCACCTTTAGAAACACCTCGAAAATCTTTAACTTTAGGTAAGGCAATCAAAAGCAACTTCTTTAAAAAGATCCACATGTTTTTTCCTCTTAAAGTCACCATCACCCCAATAGGGTCACCTTCTCGCAGTTTAAAACCAGCAATCGACTGACGTGCCACCGTAATCTTTGGTTTCTGACCAGTAATGCTGGCAAACTGTGCAACAATGTTCTCAAGCACTTTTTCTCGCGCCTTTCTATCTTGAGGAATCCCCACACCCATGTTAAGCAC
>WFTH01000035.1 GCA_015485595.1 Candidatus Microgenomates bacterium | reverse complement strand
CTATCTAACTCTTACTCGCTCGTCTTGTTTAGTGATGGCTTGGCTAGTTTGATCTTTGCCATGTCAAACTCAGCCTTGATCTTCTCGATTAGGCTGGTTTTTACCTTGAACAGTTCTTGACGTTTAACCCAAGCGCGAATGGAAAGATCCACGCCGTACTCATCGATGTTTAAGACATAAACGGCAGGTTCGGGCTCGGCTAAGACCCGTTCATCTGCCTTAGCCAGCTTGAGCGCGATCTCTTTAGCTTTAGTAAGATCTACTTGATGGTCCAGTTTGAACCTAATCTCCAGACGGCGTTTGTTTTCATGAGAGAAGTTAATGATGGTGGTCTTCATAATGTTGCCGTTTGGGATAATAATGGTCTTGTTATCCAGAGTGGCCAGATGAGTGTAAAAGATCTGAATCTCCTTTACCTTGCCTTCTTGACCTTTGCCGTCATCAACCTGGATGTAGTCGCCAACACCAAACGGCTTTAGTGCCAAGATCAAGACCCCACCAGCGAAGTTGGCCAAGGCACCTTGTAAAGCCAAACCAAGAGCCAGACCCATGGCTCCGATCAAAGCTGCCACCGAGGTTGAGGTTAAGCCTAAGATCGAGCCTGCGGTAATCAGTATCAGGGCTTTGCCACCCAAGTTTATTAAGGTTGCTAAAAAAGGAATTAAGGTGGGGTTGACCTGATGCTTTTCAAGCAGTTTTTTGACAGAATAGGTTAGGAGCTTAATAAGCTTAAAGCCAACAAAGATTAAAAACCCTACCATAGCTAGTTTCAGGAAAAAGATAACTGCTAGATTAAGTATAGTTGTGGGGTTAAAATCCTGCCAGAAATCTTGGGTTTGACTAACTAGTGTTAGAGAGTTTAGTTTGGGGGTTGGTAGTAAACTACTCATAGTTGGTGAGCTTAACAGCTAGATAAACGTTAGCTAAAGGAATGTTTTCAACCTTTAACTCTTTGTCATCATCACCGGCGTTAGATTGAAGGTACTCCCAACCCTCTCCTTCAGTCCAGTAGGCAACATGAGTTGCCTCTTCTGTTTTGGCTCTTAAGGTTAGGGTGGATGCTTTGCCCTTTAAGCTGTTGCTAGCCCCGATAACGTAGATGTCAGAGACCGCTTGACCCTTAAGTTTGTCAAAATCGGGAACGCCAGCGCCGTTAAAGATGATCACGTAGCTGTTTTTAGCTAGGTCATCGCTAGTTAGTTGAAGTTTGGCGTCTTTGGAAGCAAACTGGTTTTTATCTCTGTCTTTCTCCCACCATCTAAAATCAGATTTTAAGGCATAACTGCCTTGATTGTCGTAAAAACGAGTTAGGATCGAGCCACCTTTGAGATCTTCATGATAAGTGCAAGCGCCACCAGCACTACAGCTACCTAAAAAGACCTCTTCGGTTATTGGTAAAGAAGTTAGATCGATCTGGCCAAAAGCACCTTGGAGCATACTGCCCGTTTGGTACTCAAGCTCATACTCTACCTTGTTAGCTGGTTTTGCCAGGTTGTTTATGGTTATCAAGATGTTATGTCCATCGGCTTTGGGTTTTAAGACTATAAACGGCCTTTCTTTAAGCTCGATTACGTTTACCGGTTCAAGCACCTTCTTGGTCGGTTTAGGTGCTGGGGCTGGGGTTGAGGAAGAAAAAAGTTTGTTTTTAGCAATAACCCCAACTCCCCCAATAACAACTAGGGCTAAAACTAAAACTCCACCTATGATCCAGGGAGTTTTTTTTGCACTTGGTTGGTTTATGGCTTGAGTTTGGTGGATTTCTTTTGTCATAAGATCTCATTTTAGCGGAAGAAGTTTAAAAGTTCAAAAACAAAATTGGTGCAGCGTCTAGCCAACGCTCTGGGGAAGCGGATTGAGATTAGGTTTGTTTGAACTTGTCAGCTAGGTACTTGGCCAACTGCTCTACTGCTACCACTTCTTGTTTGGTGGTGTTTCTGTCTCTGACCGTGACCTGGCCTTTTTCTAAAGTGTCAAAGTCAATCGTAACAGCAAAAGGTGTGCCAATCTCGTCTTGATAGAGATAACGTTTGCCGATGTTGCCTCGATCATCCCAGGTGGTTCTAAAATCACCTTTAAGTTTGTCAAAGACTTGACGGGCTTTTTTAATAAGCTCTGGTTTGTTTTTTAAAAGCGGAAAGACTGCCACTTGATAAGGAGCTAAGTCTGACTTGATGTCTAGGTAGAACCTGCCGGTGCTATCATGTTTGTACGCATCGACCAAGACCATCAAAAAGGCGCGGCTAATCCCTAAAGCCGGCTCGATCACATGAGGATAAAAGGTTTCGTGAGTGTAAGGGTCGCGATAGCTAAGGTCCGCGCCTGAGTGTTTAGCTTGTTGTTTTAGGTCATAATCGGTGCGATAAGCTAGACCCCAGAGCTCTTTAAACCCAAAAGGAAACTTAAAATCAAGATCGTAGGTTTCTTGGCTATAAAAGCTTCTTTCGGCATTGGAATGGCGTCTCCAGCGCAGGCTTGCTTCACCGACGCCTAAGGTCTTGGTTACAAACTGCCACATATCATCTTGCCACTTTTTAAAAAGTTTTTGCCAATCGGTCTCTTTTGGGTTAAAAAAGTACTCGATTTCGGCCTGCTCAAACTCAAAGGTGCGGAAGACAAACTGACCAGTGGTGATCTCGTTTCTAAAGCTTTTGCCGATGTTACCGATACCAAAAGGGAGTTTAACTCTAGTTGAGTCAAGCACGTTTTTAAAGTTTAGAAAGATACCTTGAGCGGTCTCACCTCTTAAGTAAACCTTGTCTTTTTCTCCTTCAACTACTCCTAGGTGGGTCTCAAACAGAATGTTAAACGGCTTTGGTTGGGTTATGGGGTTACCATCAGGACTTTTGATCTTATGTTTCTTAATCAACTCCGCCATCTCTTCTAGGTTTAAGCTGTCCACGTCTATTTTTGGCGGGTTGGTCTGCTTTTTGAGCCAAGCCTCGATTAAGTGGTCAGCGCGGTAACGTTTGTGATTTACCTTGTCCTCAACCAAAGGATCGTTAAACGACTCCACATGGCCAGAGGCTACCCAAGTTTCAGGGTGCTGAATGATTTGAGTCTCAAGTCCAACCATGTCCTGGCGACTCTCGATAAACTCTCTCCACCAGGCGTCTTTAATATTTTTTAGTAGTTGAGCTCCCAGTGGTCCGTAGTCGTAAGCGTTTGCCAAGCCGCCATAGATACTGGAGGCGGGATAGACAAAACCACGTCGTTTGGCTAGGGCTACGATCTCGTTTAAGGTGGGGGTTTGAGTTGACATTTTAGGTCCTTTCTTAACGCAAGTTTTTTATAAAAACTTAGCGTAGGGACCCAGGAAAAACCGGGCGGTTCCACCCTACTTCCCCTGACTAAAGGAGTCAAGAGCTCTTAATTTCAACTTAAGCTAGTTAAGTGTAACTTGCCAAAGGTTACTTAAGCTTAAGTGGTGTTTTAATTTTAACATCTAAGACTTAACTGTCAAGAAACGAGCGCTTTTGAGCTCTTTTTCGGTTAAGGACTCGATATAGGCACTTAACGAGCTAAACTCGGTTTGATCTGGATGGACAAAACCTAGATGGGCAATCAAGTTGCCTAGATCTTGTTTAATCAGGTGATTATTGGGTTTTAGGGCTAAAGCCTGATGACGAAGTCTAAGCACTAGCTGGAAGCTATACTTATCTAGAGTCTCGGTCACAAAAAGGCGCTCAAACACCTCTAAAAGTTGAAACAGAAGTTTAAGCTGTTTTAGTTTAAGTTCACTCACATCGACCGCTTGGCGTTTTTGACCCAACTGGGTTAAGATTGGCAGCCCTTTGGTTTCTATAAAGTAAGCCTCTACTAAGCTCCCTGGCTCTAAGCTACCAAGCTTTTTAGATCTTAGCTTTCTGACCCCCATAGCTACAGCGCTAAAG
>WFTH01000034.1 GCA_015485595.1 Candidatus Microgenomates bacterium | reverse complement strand
GATGATTTTCCAGCAGCGACCTTGGCGTTTGGAGAACTTTTAGAAATAAAAGGAGTGGTGTTGCCAGTAACGACGAATAAGATCCATCTAGTGGCAACTTTGGCAGATGGGAAAAAGATTTACGGCGAGACTCACATTGATGTTGCTAAAGAAGCGCGAGCGCCGATTGTGAAGCTTGAACTAAAAAGTGTAGATAAAAAACAGATTGCCGCCTATCCCCCAGCGCTTGAGGCGATCAAGCAAGCAGACTACGTAATCGTAGGTCCAGGAGATATCTATACTTCGATCGTGCCAAACTTGATTGTACCGGGCGCCAAGCAGGCGTTAAGGTCATCACCGGCACGGTTAGTTTATATAGTAAACCTCATGACCAAAAAGGGAGAAACGGACGGGTTCTCTGGAGATGACTTTGTGGCTTTGATGGAAAAGTACATCGGTAGAGTGCCGGAGATCATCATCGCAAACTCGACCGAGCCAGACAAGCGGATTTTAAAGCCATATAAGGAAGAAGGCGCAGAACTGGTAACCGTGCCCACCAAAGATAGCTGGCCAGAAAGCCAGCTTGTTGCCACGGACCTTTTGAGTACTCAAGGGGACCTAGCGCGTCATGATGTAAGGAAGTTAAGGAAAACGATCAGGAAAATTTTGAATTTTGCATTTTGAATTAGAGCTTAACCTATCGGTACTGCAGAGCTTCGGAGATAAACTCAGCCTCAATCTTGTCTTTACCCGCCAGATCAGCAATAGTTTGAGCGACCTTAATGACCTTAAAGTAGCTCCTGGCGGATAGATTAAGGTTAGTGGTTGCTTGGGTCAGGAGTCTGTCGGCAGAGTCAGTTAGCTTTAAGAAATGCTTGACATCTTTGGACATTAACTCACTGTTGGTTAGGTAAGGTGTGTTTTGATAGCGTTTTAGTTGTCGTTTTCTGGCTTTTATGACCCGCTTTCTAATCTGGACTGAAGACTCGTTTTTTCCTTTGTCTTTAGCAGTAAGAGCCTTAAGTTTGACCGCGTCTACGTGCAGCCTGACGTCGATTCTGTCTAGAACCGGACCGGACAGTTTTTGGTGGTAGCGCTCGATTATCAAAGGGCTGCAGCGACACTTTTTTTGTTTGGAGCCAAAGTAACCACAGGGGCAAGGATTAGCGGCGGCGATAAGAGTAAAGCTGGCGGGGTAGCGCGCGCTGCCTGCAGCGCGCGCAATCGTGACCACTCCATCCTCCATCGGTTGCCTAAGAGCCTCAAGGGCTGTGCGAGAAAACTCAGGAATCTCATCTAAAAACAAAACCCCTCGATGTGCCAAGGATATCTCACCTGGTTTTAGGTTACTCCCCCCTCCTACCAAGCCAGCTTGAGAGATGGTGTGGTGAGGACTCCTAAACGGTCTGGTGGTGATTAAGCCTTGTTTGTCAGTTAAGCCTGCGATTGAGAAGATCTTAGTTACTTCGATCGCTTCTTGTTCGGTTAAGGGAGGCAGAATTGAAGGAAAGGTTTTGGCCAAAAGGCTCTTCCCTGCTCCTGGCGGGCCAACCATGATTAAGTTATGCCCACCAGCAGCACAGATCTCTAAGGCTCTTTTGGCTTGTTCTTGACCTTTAATATCAGCAAAGTCCAAAGGGTAGGTCTGTTTTTGGCTGGCAAAGGTTCTAAGTGGGGCTGGTTTGATGGCTTTTTTATCCTTACCACTGGCAAGCGCGATGAATTGAGCTAGGTGCTTGACCGGGTAGATCTTAATATCCTTGATAATGTTTACCTCGTTCAGGTTAGCTTTTGGTAGAAAAATAGACTCAAAACCCATTTCTTTAGCAGCAATCACCAAGGGTAAAGCGCCGGTAATCGATTTAAGTGTGCCATCAAGCGAGAGTTCGCCTAGAAAGATAGCCTTGTCGGTCTCTATCTTAACCTTGCCATAAAGTTTAAGTAGCGCCACCACGATGGCAAACTCGACTGCGTTATCTGATTTTTTCAGATTGGCCGGAGCCAAGTTTATGACTGTGCGCTTAGACTTAGGTCTTATCCCACAGTTTATAAGCGCGGCGGTGATTCTCTCTTTAGCTTCATCGATAGCTTTACTTGGCAGGCCGATGATGATCAACTTGGGCGCACCCCGCACGGCATCGACCTCCACCTCAATCTTAATGGGTTCTAGGCCACGCAAGGTGGCGGAAAAGGTTTTAGCTAGCATGGTGCTAGCGATTATAGGGGGTAATTATTGCAAAAACCGTTACGTTTTGTAAGCAAAATCATGTTGTCATTTTGAGCTTGATTTGGAATCACTTAATTGATTGCTTGAGATCCCCGATATACGTTCTCGGTAGCAAGATTATATCTTGCTAAGTTGTTCTAGCAGTCGATTACAATAGCCCCACTCGTTATCGTACCAACTAACTACCTTCACCAAGTTGCCGCCAATCACTTGAGTCAGAGACAGGTCAACGATGCTTGATTCGTCTCGGCCAATAATGTCGGAAGAGACGATCGGGTCGTGGGTGACGGCCAGAATACCTTGCCAACGCGGACTTTTGCTCGCCTCGTTTAAAACCTGGTTTACCTCCTCAACTGTAGTGTTTCTCTTGGTTACAAAGACCATATCAGAAAGCGAACCGACTGGTGTGGGTACCCTCACCGCCAGGCCATCAAACAGACCTTGAAGCTCAGGGATGACATTGGCGGTTGCTTTAGCCGCGCCGGTAGTGGTGGGAATGATGTTCTCGGCTGCTGCTCGGGCTCGTCTTAAGTCTTTTTTGTGGGAGTTATCTTGAGTGTTTTGGTCATCGGTGTAGGAGTGAATGGTGGTGAGCATCGCCTTCTCTACCCCAAACTCCTTGACCATCACTGCCGCCACCGGCGCCACACAGTTAGTGGTACAGGAAGCGTTTGAGAAGATTTTAGCTTCAGGATCAAACTCGTTCACCCCGATAACTGCTGTAGAGATGGCTCCACCCTTGCCAGGTGCAGAGATAAGCACCTTTTTCGCCCCAGCTGTTAGATGAGCACTAGCAGTCTCTTCGGTGCGGAAAACACCGGTGGCCTCGATCACCACATCCACACCATACTCAGCCCACGGTAGTTTGGCCGGATCGCGTTGGGCGGTTACCTTAATTTTATGATCACCGATAGTTAAGTAGCCAAGTAAAGGATCCTTATCTGTTACCTCTTTCTTTCCCTTGATTTCCTCCACTTTGATTTCTGTGTTAAAGACGCCGTAGTTGGTGTCGTACTTTAGAAGGTGAGCCCACTCGTTTATCTCCATCGAGCCTGAAGTGTTGATGGCGACTAAGTTAGCCAAGTTGCGGTGGTTTTTCCACCAGACACGAGTGGCGGTGCGGCCGATGCGGCCAAATCCATTGATGGCGAAGTTAAGTGACATAGGTTTCCTTTCTGTTGTTTAGTTGTTTTATTTTAAGTTGGTTGTATTGCCGCAAAACACTCTAAAATTTTTAAGACTTCGAATCCCTGCCCGCAGTTGCTTCGCGCCAGCTGATGCAGGCGGGTCGTCGGTAAAAACACTTCTTGGGTGCGATTGCTCCAGAGCAACCAGACCTCCTCAGCGAAGCTTAAAAATTTTAAAGTGTTTTGCTTTACATAGAATGTAAATCACTATACTGACACAACATATACAGCATACCTCATTTTTAACTCAAAAATCAAGAGAAAAATAGACCGATGAATCGGTATTTTTTTAAAAACGTATGACAATGTATGACACTTGTATGACAGTGTCACACAATTATCAATTGTATTGAACCACCTCTTACCCACAAATAACTGTTATCCGGCAACATCACAAAGGGAGTCTCTTTCGTATAGTACTTAGACCAAAGCTGCCGGTACTCATCCCTAAAGTGTTTGCCTCCCCAGTGTGGTGCGATAGCAAAAGGTACAAACTTAAAACATTCAAGATCTTGACTTGAATACTTTTTACCATCAATCTCTTCTAGTTCTTTAATACTACTGCCTGCCACCATCGAGCCGGCGCGCTTGAGCCGGTGTAGATTTTTCCTTGGTTAAGAACCAAATCTTTAATCACATCAAACGCGCCGGTTTGGTGAATTACTTTTAGGAGATAGGCGGTGTTGCCGCCGTTAAGGTGCAAGATGTCAAAGCCTTTCAGGTCGTTTTTTATCTGCTTGGTGTTTTTTCCAGTAAAGGTATAGTCTGTAACCTGCTTAAAGCCAGCATCTATTAATGCCTGACGGTCGCTATCCACCCAGCTTTTATCTCCCTCCTCTCCTTCTGCAGCAGTAGTAATGAAGGTGAGCTTAAGGTTGCTAACATTGCCAATTTTTGGCACAATGTCGCCAATGACTTCACCTATACTTGAGGTTAGAAATAGTTGCATGACAAGTTTATTAACACAAAACCGATCGCGTATCTAAATTACTTGTACATCATGTATTATATAGTAAAGCAGGCGACTTACGCACGAGTGATATAAAAAACAGCTTGTCTTCTAGCATTATCAATAGCTACTTGAATCTTTACCTCTTGCTCTGCCTCACCTACTATTGTGGAGTCAAGTATTTTTGCGTCTTTGGGAGCAGGGCTAAAGTAAGCAATACAAACTTCGCTTGTATCTTCTGACCGAAGGGTTGTTTCTACTAGCTCTCGTAACTCATCTTCATCCACACTGCCCTTTTGGTCTAAAAATTGACTAATTGCTCTCTCTAATGCTAAAAAGACATGATTCCACGCTTGTTCTGGAGTCTCAGGTGCGTTTCCTTCTGCTTCTTTGCGTGGTTGTGTTATATATTCAGATAAAGCGTTGTTTTCTGTCGGCATAATAAATTCCTTTCTTTTTAATACTTACTTTACTTTACCTAGGGTAGTGTTATGTTAACAACCAACTATATAACTATAGATAACTATAGATAACTATATAATAATTATGTTATATTGTCTATAGTGCCAATAACTTGCAGTTTTTGCACGGATTGCATAACTAAATTTTAGTTTGGAAGTTTAAAAAAAGTGAAGTGTTTAACTGTGTACTAACATGCCCACAGAGTACCTAAACATACCATTAAAAGAAACACCACTTGGAACCCAAAAAGAACAGGTGGCTATTTTACCACCAGAGGTGGTACAGCACGACAGTGCATTTCCTAAGATTGTTTTGGCAGATGACTCACCCGTTGATGTTGCGAAACTTCCTGCCTTGCAGGTAGTAGATGAGAATCCGATTCTAAATACTCATGACTCAGCTGACCCAGGAGTATCGGTTAGGCTTATGTTTGCCGAAGCCACTCGATTTTTAGGTCGTGCTGTATTTAGAACTCTAGAACGACCAGTTTTAACTGTAGATGGTAGAAGGTCCTTGGCTTACATTAAAACAAAAGTTACCGGAGCCCCTAAAATAGTACGTGAAACCTGGGCTGATTATAAAGGAAAACCACCAATATTTCGTCATACACCAACAAACCCACATGGAGACGAACGTACTGATCTAATTAAGCGCGAGGCTACAGTAGGTTTAGGGTCTCACCTGGACGAGAGGCAGATTTTGGACGCTAAGAACTCACTGATGTTGCACAAACGAGGTGTTAAGACAAGGTTGCCGCTTGCTGGCAGGTTTATAAAAAAACTATGGTTTTATAACGAAGAAACTGGGCAGATGGAGCTTAAGGACAGGAACTACTTAAAGCAAGAAGGCTTAACAGAAGAAGAGATCTATCAAAGTGACTGGTTAGTGTCATGCCCCTTAACTTTAGAAGATGTTAACGATATTTTAGCTCGGACATTTCTAGAAACAGATAACAATCAGACACAGGTTAACACGGAAAAACTGTCTATTTTCGTTCAAGCTTTACTAGACCTAGCTGCTCAAGACATTTCCCCAGAGTATCAAGAGTTAACTAAAAAATATACTCACTTGGTTAATGCAGAACACACCCGCCTTCAAGCGAAGGAACTTTTAAGTATTTTAATGGACTTTGGTTTAGCCTTATCTGCCACTATGGGCAAGAACTATGACGCCATGTATGGCAATGGCAACAACTCTGTATCACATGGTGCGCTTCATGACCAGAACATTACGTTCTTTGGAGAGATTGCGGATAACTTTTCTGTGCATGAAGGACTGTTAGAGATCGGCTTAGCACCAGAAAACTCGGCTGATCTTTCCGGTCTGATTCTGGGGTTAAATAAGTATGCAATGTTAGTTGCAAAGTTAAGCAGGTTGCTGGAAGTTGACAACTTAGACCAAAATGACTTAGCACGAGTCTTTTTGCGCAGCGTAGCTGAACATTGGCCTTCTTACGACGATTATATAGACAGAGTGTACCAGCAAGAAGTGCATCAGTATATACAAGCACATAAAGAAGAATTAACTAATATGCTCCTTCTGTCAGGTATTAGCCCAGAAGATGATGATTTTGAGTATTGGCTAAAAGATGAAGCCAAGAAACACGTTACAAAACCTGATCCGTTTTACAAACATGAAAGTGGATACTTTTAAACAGCAAGCTCGGTTTTAACATCATTTGCCAAATAGGTGCCGATATCTTCACCTCTAACCGCTTTAACCAGGTTGTCGTTTTTAAACAGCTCAAAGACCATTACCGGCATGTTATTTTCCTGGCTCATGGCCAGTGCCGCTGTGTCCATAATCTGAATATCGGCTTTTTCGATAGCATCTTTGAAGTTTAAGGTGCGGTAACGCTTAGCATCAGCATGTTTTAATGGGTCTTTGTCATAAACACCGTCAACCTTGGTGGCTTTCATTAAGACATCACACTTAAGTTCCAGAGCGTGAAGTGAGGCGCCGGTGTCAGTAGTGACATAAGGTACGCCGGTACCAGCAGCCAGGATCACCACTCTACCTTTTTCCATGTGACGAATAGCCTTGCGCCGGATAAAGCTCTCGGCTACTGCCGGCATTAAAAGAGCCGACTGCATGCGCGTTGGTACACCGATCTTTTCCAGTGCATCTTGGAGGGCCAAGCCGTTCATAACTGTAGCCAGCATGCCCATGTAGTCTGCGGTAGCTCGGTCGACGCCGTTTTTTTCGCCAGCAATACCCCGAAAGATGTTGCCACCGCCAATCACAATAGCGATCTGGACATGCATGGTGTAGATATCTTTTATATGCTTGGCTACCTTAAGGGCTGCTTTAGGGTCGATGCCGTACTCGCGGTCACCGATCATCGACTCGCCGCCGACCTTGAGGAGGATACGTTTAAAACGGGTGTTTGGAGTTTTTTTAGTCATAGAGACCTTTCTTTTTAAATTTTCTAAATTCAAAAATATTCAAGCATTGTTTTTATTTCATCAAACAGACGAAATTTTAAAAAACCTCTAAATCTCGTCGGTAAAAACGCTTGGTGAGGTGCGATTGCCCCAAAACAACCAGACCTCCTCAGTAGAGGCTTTTTAAAATTTGTCCGTTTGATTACATTTTTAATTATTATCCAGTATCTAGTATCCAGTATCCCAAAAATCAATCTTACCTTGATCAAACTTAAATGAACTAGGTTCAGAACGAAAGCCTTGCCTTTAACTTTAACACCTTCCACCTCAAACTATCTCCGATAGTATAGATTTGGTACATAGGTGGGTCAACCAGAACATCAAAGGTTCCCAAAAACTCAATAAGCTCACCCCCATAACCAGCTTTAAAACGATGAAAACCATACCAAGGATGTTTTTTACTTGCGTCTGGACCAAGTGCTCCCCAAAGGTCAAAACTTTGACAGCCAACCTTCTTACCAAAACGAATCATCTCCCACATCATTAGGTTGCTGGCCATCACGTTTCGGTGAACACTACGCGAAGCTCCGTAGGGATAGTAAAGCACACCGTTAAAGACAAACATGATCCAGGTTGCCAAGACTTGATCTTGATAAACAGCATGAAAGATTCTTAACATTCCGCTTGAGCCCAGCGCCTGCCACATCTTCCGGAAGTAGTCTGGTGAGTGAGCGTAAAAACCTTGTCTTTTGGTGGTCTCTTTTAAAATCTCAAGGTAGGTTTCCACCCCTCTTTCGCTTGAGTCTTCTACAATAGTCACGCCTTTTTTAATCGCCAGCCGTACGTTATAACGAGTTTTTGAGGTTAGGCTAGCGAAGAGCTCCTCTTCGGTTTGAGTCAAGTCGATCTTGAAGGTGTACTTGGTAAAAAGCGGGCGCCCGTAAGTGGCGCCGTGGTTAAGTAGAAACTGCTTAATGGTCTCGTGGGCGCTTTTGTTTCCCACCGGATGAGCCACGTTTGGCTCGATCTTCACAAAGATAGCGCCATGGCGTTTGCCTAGACTTTTTAGTACTTCTAGCTGATCTTCATCGGGCATGTAGGACTTAGGTAGGTAACCCACGGTACGATTTAAAAAAGGGACATGATGAAAGGTGACTTGAAAGGCTTTTTTTAACTTGCCGTGATCAAAAAAACCTACTCTCTCTACCTTAACTTTGGTTTTTTTACGAAACTCTCCCCACTGCCAGGACTGAAGTGGATGATCAACGACTTGGTTATAAAGGGTGGCTTCTTCTTCTTTGATCGGTCGAACCAGCATAGACTAGAAGGTGATTATACTGAAGTTGCTTGTTAAAGGCTAGTGGCTAAGCTAGATGTCTAAAAACTCATCTACGTCAAGCTCACCACTTAAAAGTTCGTCTACTTCTGCCTCTAGATATCTCTCTTGAGTTTGTTTTTGAGTGGCGTGATTAGTTATCGGTTGGTCGAGCAAGTCTGGATCGATGTCAAACAAGAATCGACTGGGCTGACTTGAACTAAATCGTCCGTAACTAAAGCGCCTCTTAGCAAAACTAAGGTAAAGTTTCTGTTTTGCTCGAGTGATACCCACATAACACAGACGCCTTTCCTCCTCTAGCTTGGCTTGATCGAACTGACTCATCGAGTGAGGCAGTAGTCCATCCTCAAGCCCCACCAAAAACACCACCTCAAACTCAAGTCCCTTAGCCGCGTGTAGGCTCATCAGTTGTAGCCTATCTTCTTTAACTAGGTTGGCACTTTGAGTGTGCATGTAGCCATCTTGAATGAGAGCGATGTTTTCTAGCATCTGGGTTAAGCTATCAAAGTTTAAAGAGACGCGCTTTAACTCTTGAATGTTTTCTAGCCGACTCAGATCTTCAGGTACTTCGGGTTTGTACTTTTTTTGATATTGGGTTACTGCTAGGACTTTTTCTAGAATCTCGCTTGGTTCGTGCTTTAGGGTAAAGTCTGGATGGGTTTCTTGCCAGTTTAGAAGTTGACTTAAACGTTTTTTGCCGAGCTTGGTGGCTCGAGTTAGGCTGACCTCGTCTGTGGGGTTAAGCAAAAGCCTTAAATAGCTAACGAGGTCTTTTATCTCTTTGCGCTCATAAAACTTTACTCCTCCGATAATCTTGTACGGCAGATTAGCCTTGATTAAGGTTTCTTCAAAAGCGCGAGACTGAGCGTTGGTGCGATAGAGAATGGCTATCTCACTGAGGTTAACACCCTTGTGTTGATGCCACTTGATAGCTTGAGTTACTTGGTAGGCCTCGTCGCGGTCATCTGTTGCCTGGATTAAACTAATTTTCTCTGTCTCATCTTTTTTACTTGTCCAGAGTTTTAAGATGGGATGAGTGGTGTTTTGACTGATTACCTGAGTAGCGGCGTTAAGGATGACTTGAGTTGAGCGATAGTTCTGTTCTAGGCGGTACTCAGTTATCTTTGGGAAGTCATTTTTTAATTTTAACATGTTACGATAATCGGCTCCTCTCCAGGCATAGATGCTTTGAGAGAAGTCTCCGACCACAAACAGATTGTTTTGGGGAGTACTTAGAAGCTTGGTTAGTTCGTACTGAGCCTTGTTTGTGTCTTGATACTCATCTACCAGAACGTGCTCAAATCGAGCCTGGAGTTTTTCTCTAGTGTGGACGTCTTCTTTTAAAAGCTCAAGTGCCTTGATCAAGAGGTCGTCAAAGTCCACCGCTTGAGAAGCTGTTAGTCTGTGTTGGTAGTTTTTATAGATTATAGCCAGGTTTTCTTGAAAGTAGCTATTTGCTAGTTGAGCGTATTTTTCCGGCCCGATCAGCTCGTTTTTAGCATTGCTGATTAAGTTTTTTACGGTGTAAGGAGAGAACCTTTTTTTATCTAGACTTAGCTCTTTGATGATGTTTTTAATCAAACTTAGACTGTCTTCGGTATCGTAGATAACAAAGTTAGTCGACAAGCCAACAGCTTGGCCGTAAAGGCGCAGAAGGTAAGCTGAGAGACTGTGAAAAGTGCTGATTAAACTAGGCGGATTAAGCCTAAGCTGCTTGAGCCTGGTCTTCATCTCAGTCGCAGCCTTGTTTGTAAAGGTAACTAACAGGATCGCTTCGGGATCTATCTTTTCTTGGGAGATCAACCAGGCAGCACGGGTGGTTAAAACGGTGGTCTTGCCGGATCCGGCGCCGGCTAGCACTAGAGCTGGACCGGTTTTGTGGGTTACAGCCAAAAGCTGATCAGGGTTGAGTTTTGCAAGTAAGTCCATCGGCTCTTTATGGTATCATAGTTTTTGTTATGGCAAAGCTAGTGATTGCCAACTTCAAGTCAAACAAGACCCTGTCAGAGATGAACGACTGGCTTAAGGTGTTTCTAACTCCTTCTCTTAAGTTATTACTTAAAAAAAAAGCGCTTGAGTTAGCCTTAGCTCCACCGTTTGTTTTTGTTTCGGAAGTAGCCTTAGCAACAGGAGACTTTTTAAAAGTTAAGCTGGCTGTGCAAGATTTAAGTCCCTACCCTGCTGGAAGCTATACCGGAGCTGTCTCGGCTTACAACCTGAAAGACTGGCCGGTTAAGTACGTTATCCTCGGTCACTCAGAGAGGAGACGTTACTTCCATGAAACGGATAACGATGTGGCCTTGAAGGTGGAGCAAGCCTTGGCAAACAAGATAGTTCCCATAGTTTGTGTGGATGATGAGACTTACCGGTCTCAAGCAACTACCCTGCCTGAGTCTGTTTGGCAAGAATGTGTGATTGCTTATGAGCCAAAAGAGTCGATCGGTACCGGTTTGGCAGCAGATACAGATAAAGTTAGTGCCATGGTAAAAAAGATTAAACAACTTTACGGTCAGCAGACGAAAGTGCTTTATGGTGGCAGTGTGAGTGAACTAAACGTTAACGACTACCTAGCAGTTAGTGATGGAGTCTTGGTTGGCTCGATCTCTTTGGAGCCAGAAAGACTTATAGCGCTGCTTAGGGCTATTTACGAACCAACAGAGTTTATTTAGTTATGGCAAAAGTCGCGGTAGTTGGCGCTGGTTTTTCTGGTTTGGCAGCTGCTTGGCGCTTAAGACAGCTTGGTCATCAAGTAGTGGTGTTTGAGAAAGAGTCTTACCCTGGAGGTTTGGCGGCAGGGTTTAAAGCAGACGGCTGGGACTGGACCTTAGAGCATCACTACCATCATGTCTTTTTAAGCGACCGAGCGATTAAAAACTTTGCCAAAGAGCTTGAACTTGAAAGAGAGCTTTTTTTTCGCCGGCCTAAAACTTCGGTCTACTATCAAAACCAGGTGTTTCAGCTTGACTCCCCTACCTCACTTTTAAAAGCGCCGGTGCTTGATGGAGTGACTAAGTTAAAAGTAGCAGCTACCTTAGCTGGGCTTAAACTAACACCAGAGTTTGGTTGGCGCTACTTGGAAAGACTGACAGCTAAAGAGTTTTTGTTAAAGACCATGGGAGCTAAAGCATGGCAAGTGCTTTGGCAACCTCTGTTTGAGGATAAGTTTGGTGAGTACGCAACCCAGATAAACGCGGCTTGGTTTTGGGCCAGAATCAAGGCTCGAACCCCGAGCTTAGGTTACTTTAAAGGTGGTTTTTTAAACTTTGCTTTTTTAGTTATGAGGCGATTAAAAAAGGAGGGGGTTAGGTTTTATCTTGATACATCAATTAAAAGTCTAATCAGGCAAAATCAGCAGTGGCTAGTTAAGACTGCTAAGTCAAAAAGAGATGGTTTGATGAAGTTTGATATTGTTTTATTGACTTTGCCGGCCGATCAGGTAGCTCGGTTGGTAAAGACACCAAAAACAAAAAAACTGCCCTGGCAAAAGAAGCTTGACTATCTTTCGGCAGTGACCTTGGTGATTGAGTCAGATAAGCCCTTCTTTAAAGACCGCACCTACTGGCTTAACGTTAATGATCTTAAGTTTCCTTTCTTGGCAGTAGTAGAGCACACTCACTTTATCTCAAAAAAGTACTATGGTAACAAGCATATTATCTATGTGGGTAAGTACCTAAGATCAAGCGATCAGCTTTATAAGCTCTCGGCCAAAAAACTGCTGGCTTGGTATCAGCCTTGGCTTAAGAAGCTTTCGCCTGGTTTTGATCGGAGTATCAGGAGTATTTGGCGTTTTCAAGCACCTTTTGCTCAACCAGTGGTTGGTACCCATCACTCACGTTTGCTCCCATCAATCAAGACGCCTCTACCTGGCCTTTACTGGGCCAGTATGCAGCATGTCTATCCTTGGGATAGAGGTACAAACTTTGCCGTTAAGTTGGGCTTGGAGGCAGCGGAGACAGTTAATTTAAAATTAAAAATTAAAAATTAAAGTTATTTTGTATTTTGTATTTAGACTATTTCACTCATATAAAATACAACATTCATAATACATATAAATCATATAAATCATATAAATATTTATGTTTCTTAAGAACATCGCCGGCTTTTTTAAGCAACATCCAGACCTGGTTTTTATCAGCTTGATGGGTGTTTTTTCTTTTTGGCTTATGTTTTCTACTTTTGGATACCAAGATGGATACTTTGTGATCGACAGTAAGCTTTACTCAGACTTTGGGGCTCACTTGCCTTTGATTCGCTCGTTTAGTTTTGGAGATAACTTTCCCCGCCCAGAATATCCTTTTTATCATGGCGAGCCGATTCGGTATCATTACTTGTTTTATCTTCTGGTTGGCTGGTTGGAGAGGTTAGGGGTTAATCTAGCTTTTGCCTTAAACCTTTTAAGCGCCTTAGGTTTTTGGTTGCTTTTAGTGATGATCTATAAACTCACACGACTTTTTTTCAAAAAAAGTTTAGCTGGTGCCTTGGCAGTGGTGCTGTTTCTGTTTAACGGTTCTTTTTCTTGGGTGGAGTACTTTAGTCAGCATGGTTTAGGTTTAACTAGTTTACTTGAAATACCCAAGCAAACTCAGTTTGCTAGTTTTGGGCCGTGGTCTGGCCGACTGGTGAGTGCTTTTTGGAGCTTAAACATCTACACTAATCAAAGACACCTTGGATTAAGTTATGGACTGATGCTGTGGTTAGTTTACTTGGTGGTAAAGACGCTACCTTGGCATCAAGGAGGTCTCGCTACCTCTTTGGTTCAAAAACCTAGATCCAAGCTTAAGCTTACTCCCCTACCTTTATGTTTTCAGTTGGCTGTAGCGTTAACACTTGGTTTGTTTCCCTTACTTCATCAAGCAGCCTATGTTATGTTTGGTATTTTTTTTATTAGTTGGGTTGTGATCTACTCTCGCTACTACCTCAGGCAGAAACGCTTGGCGATCAAGTATTTTTTGCCGTTTGGAGTTGGTGGAGTGCTGTCTTTGTTTACCTTTTACTTTCTTACTACCGGTTCAGGTCAAGAAATAGTTAGGGCTGCAGGTTACCTTTCACCAGATAAAACAGGTTTAGGTTTGTTGCGTTACTGGTGGTATAACCTAGGACTTTATTTGTTAATCTGGCCGACTCTACTGGTTTGGTTTTTGAGGAAAAAAAATCTTTTTTTAGCTATCTTTAGTTTTTATTTCTTGGTTGCTAACTTACTGCGCTTAAG
>WFTH01000033.1 GCA_015485595.1 Candidatus Microgenomates bacterium | reverse complement strand
CAGGGTGATTCCTTTAATCTTTTCTACCTTAACTTTCTCCCCTGGTTTTAGGCGCGAGCGGGAGCGAGCGCGCCAGATCTGACCGTTGATCTTAACCTTGCCGGCTTTAGTTGAGAGAATCTCGGTGGTGACGATGGCTTTTTGACCCACCACTGCATCTAGGTTGTAAGCTTGTTCCATAGGGACAACCACCTTTTGCTTGAACTTTTTCCTTAGAAGTAAAAAGTAGACTAGACTAGCTAGTCCGACTAGAGCTAAAGTCAGCCAAAAACTTCCAAAGAGTAGTCCGATGAATCCGCTAAAAATGGTGATAGTGCCTAAAACTAAAAGATCAAAGCCAGTATCTAGATTAAAAAATAACTCAATAACTAACAAGAGCAAGCCAAAAATCACTAGACCTTGGGTTAAAGCTGAAGCTGACATTAAGCTAATTATAACACGTAGTAAGTTGTCATTTTTAAGTGCCGGGATTATAATGCAAATTCTTGTTGGATTAAAAATGTAAAATTAAAAATGAAAGGAAAAACTATGAGCGAAAGCGGTAAAGACAATATCGAACAAACAATCAACCCTGCAAAGATTGAAATTATAAAGAAACCCCAAAAAGTTCAAGTAAAGGAAGTAAGATTTGCAGACGGCATAACCACAGAGCAAAGAGAGGAGCTAGAGCAACTTAGTTTAATAAAACATATTGAAGATAACACAGTAAGAGTGGGAGAGTCAGGTAGCTTAAGTAGTAACTGCGTTGATGGGCGGAACAAGGCAGAGCAGATTGGAGATATGGTGCGTCGAGCTGGTGGAGATATTGGTTTAGTTATGGGGTTAGTGGCTTTGGGTGTTAATCCTAATAAAGCTGTGAAAGTGGTGTTTGATTTTAGATCAAATCAGGAGGGTGGTAGATTTGGTCTTCATTCTAGTGACCATGACAAAAACTTGAAATTAATTCAAGCTATAAAACAACTTATTTTCACTCAACCTGAGAATGAAGAAGACAAAGTGAGTGACTGTGGTCACCATAATGCTAGTGCTCATCATAAAGAAAGTTATGGAGTTTCTTATGAGCAGGCAGTTAAGGTTTGGCAAGAGACGGTAAAGTTAAGAAATCAACACTCGAATAAGTTTGACTTTATTTATTTACAGGGTGGGCATGAAGAGAAAGGCTTGATCGTGGTTGATGATGCTAACTTTACGGTAGTACCAAATGGTGGCGAGACTCAGTTTTTTGTTTACGATGTAATTAGAGACAGGAAGTTAGTTCAGGAATTAGCAAGATTTATCAAGTCTAAATATCCTGACTTAGAGGTTGATTTTTACAAGTTGTGGAAAGCTCTAGACATACAAACTAAGAGCACTTTGGCTATCTTGGACACAAGCAGAGATGTACCAATGGTCACTGTTCAGTATGAAGAGGATGATGAAGGTGTGATAGCTACTATCATGTCTGTAAGCAGAACACCGAGTGAGCCTGTAAACTTTAATGAGGCTTTTAGCGCTTAGTGTTGATAAAATGATCTTACGCTGCTTACCACCCTGGTATTTTGCCGGGGTGGTTTGGTTTTTTAGTGATATAATTAGGATTAGATGCTAGATACTAAATGCTAGATGCTAGATGCTAGATGCTTAATTTAGTTTAAGTAGGAAGTATAAGTAAAATTAAATAAGGGCCTTTTAAAAGTAAGGGGAAAGCTTAAAAGAAAAAGAGGATTCTAGAGAGCAAAATGACAGGTTTGTCTTTTGTTGCCTTGAATACTCTTTCTTTTAGTTTTCTCCTGATGAAGTTTAAGTTTTTGGCCTTTTTATAAAAAGAAAGGTTTAGGACATGTACCCTAAATACCCAAACACATATAAAGCAGAAATCCCGGTAGGGGATAAGGTGATCAAGATCGAGATTGGCAAGTTTTCCGAGCAGGTCTCGGCGGCGGTGTTGGCCACCATGGGCGGCACCACGGTTCATGCCACTGTTGCCCTGGGTCGCAAGGTAAACCTAGGTTACTTCCCCCTATCGGTAGAGTTTGCCGAGAAGCTCTATGCTGCCGGCACGATCAAAGGTTCACGCTGGGTTAAACGCGACGGGCGCCCACTAGATGAGACCATCTTAAAAGCGCGGGTGATCGATCGTTCCTTAAGACCACTTTTTCCAGAGGGAATTACTAATGAGGTGCAGATTATAAACACGGTTTTTTCCTATGATGGTGAGAATAATCCGGATATGCTTGGTCTGGTGGCTTCTGCTTTGGGGGTAGCTATTTCTGAGATCCCGTTTGAAGGGTCGATTGCTGGTCTGCGGGTTGGTCTTAATAAAGAGACCGGTAGGTTTATCTTCAATCCAACCGAGACCGAGATGGAGACCTCGGACTTAGATTTAATAGTCGCTGGCACGGGTCAGACCATCGTAATGGTCGAGGCTGGGGCTAACGAGGTGGATGAAGAGACCATGGTCAAAGCTCTCACCTCAGCTCAAGCCGAGCTTGGCAGTATGGTCGAGGCTATGAAAAAGATCGTGGCTGATGTAGGTAAAACTAAGGTTGACTTGGTAGAGAAAGACGAAGAGAAAGAGGCTAAGCTTAAGAGGATTGCTCAAGTGATTAACAGTCAGTTTATGGATCAAGTAAAAGAGATTGTTAAGGCCAAAGCTCATCTTGAGTCAACTAACGAGGATGAGGTGGTTAGTCAGATTATGGAGGCGGTGAACGCCGGTGTGGCGGACGAGTCCGAACAGGTGGATGAAGGTTTAGCAAAAGAAGTCCTTTATCAAGCAACCAAAAAAGAAGCCCGTCGTATGATCTTAGAAGACGGTGTCCGTCCAGATGGCCGCAAACCGGATGAGATTAGACCGATCTGGACCGAGGTAGATCTTTTCCCCAGAACTCATGGGAGCGCCATGTTTAAACGTGGTGCCACACAAGCGGTGACCATTGCTACCTTGGGTAGTCCTTCATTAGGTCAGTATGTTGAGAGCATCGAAGGGATGGAGATCAGACACTACATGCACTTTTACAATATGCCACCTTATGCCTCAGGTGAGGCTGGTCGGTTTGGTTACCCCAAGCGTCGCGAGATCGGTCATGGTGCTTTGGCAGAAAGAGCCTTACTACCAGTGGTACCTTCTCAAGAAGAGTTTCCTTACACTATTCAAGTGGTCTCGGAGATCATGAGCTCAAACGGCTCGACTTCTCAAGCAGCTGTCTGTGGCTCGACCATGAGCTTAATGGCCGCTGGTGTGCCGATTAAACGGCCGGTAGCTGGTATTGCCATGGGTTTGATGTCAGATGAAAAAACCGGTAAGTATGTAGTTTTATCTGACATTCAAGGCTTGGAGGATCACACCGGCGACATGGACTTTAAGGTGGCCGGTACCGAGCTGGGTATCACTGCTTTGCAGATGGACATCAAGCTCACAGGCCTTAATGAGAAGATCTTGGTTGAAGCTTTGGAAAAAGCCAAGGTTGGACGGATGAAGATTATGGAGAAGATGCTTGAGACCATTCCTGAACCCAGACCACAGCTTTCACCTTATGCACCCAAGATTGCTCAAGTGATCGTGCCGGCGGATAAGATCGGTGAGATTATCGGCCCAGGCGGTAAGCGGATCAAGGCTTTAATCGAGGAGACTGGGGCAGAGATCGATATAGACGAAGATCCAGAGCGCCGTGTGGGAGTGGTAAACATTGCCTCACCAGATAGAGCAGTGATCGAGAAGGCTAAGAAGATGATCGAGGACATCATTCGCGTGGTGGAGGTAAACGATGAGTTTGACGGCAAGGTTACTCGGGTAGAGGACTACGGTATCTTTGTGGAGTATCTCCCAGGCAGAGAGGGCTTGGTGCATGTCTCTAACATGTCGCGTGAGTTTATAAAAAACGTGGCCGAGAGATACAAGGTGGGGGATGAGGTTCATGTGAGGGTGAATGAGATTAAAGATGATGGTAAGATTGGCTTATCACTTTTATCTCAAGAGGAGGAGGCTCAAGTAAGGGCTGAACGTCGTAACAACGGTGGCGGTCACGGTCGTCCACTACGCAATAATCGAGGTGGGGGGTTTAGGTCTCGTCGGGGAGATGCTTACGGTCGTTCAAATAATCACAGGCGAAGGCACTAGGTTTAAGCTTGAATAGCACTAAACTCTTTTTCTTCTGTTAATAAGCTACGCTTAAGTTTGGCTTGCTGCTTAAGGTTTATTCCTGCTATCATAGACCTATGCGTCTGAAAAGCATCTCCAACGACGAGGGTCAGTTTATCTTGCTTGATCTAGATAAACCTTGGCAGCTAGCCGAGGCTGTGGGGTTAAAGGCTGAGTCTGCTAGCTACCTAGATCAGCTAACCACTTTAACCAAGCAGGCAGCCAAGACGCTTACAAAGTCGGTTACTGGTGTGGTGTTTGGGCCGAAGGTAGGTTACCTGGCTTTGGCCGACAAACACAAAGATGTTGGGCTAGTACTTAGTCTAGATAACAACCTTGAGCCTCATGATCCGTTAGGCTTGCCTCGCTTTTTGCCTGACTGGGGGGTAGAGCACATAAGAAACAACTACGGTTTGATTAAGTTAACCCTTTTTTATAACCCTAAAGAAGAGTTGGCGCTTAAGAAAAAAGAGCTTTTAGCTGAAGTTTATGACTACGCTTCTTACGAAGGTACCAAGTTAGTTTTGGAACTTAAGATTACCCCTTATGGCAAGTTAAAAACCAAGCAAGAGCAGGAAGCTTTTTTAGAAACTCAGCTTCAGGCCGCTAGGGAACTCCAAAAGTTGGTTGATCTTTTAGTCCTTGATTTTCCCTTAACGCCTTTAGCTTGTGCTACCTTAACGGCCGAGCTCGATGTGCCTTGGTTGTTAAACGACCAAGCGGTAGAGTATCGCCAGTTAAAGGAGAACTTGCGTGTGGCTTTGGAAGGTGGTGCTAGCGGTATGCTGATTCAGACAACTTTTCTAGACCAAGCGCCAAGATTGACAGCAGCTAAACTAGATGATAAGTTTTTATCTTTGTGGCAAAGATTTTTGGCCACCGAGGCCAGGGATAGAGTGC
>WFTH01000032.1 GCA_015485595.1 Candidatus Microgenomates bacterium | reverse complement strand
CGAGATGTTCAATGAGTTGATAAATGAGTCGGTAGTCAGGGCGAAAGTCATGCCCCCACTGACTAATACAGTGAGCTTCATCCACCACTAACAGGTTAATATCAGCTCGCAAGCAGGCCTTAAGAAACTTCTTTGATCTTAGTCTCTCTGGAGCGACATAGAAAAGTTTTAATTTGCGCAGACGGAACAGTTCGAGTTGTTCATGCTGTTGGGTCTTAGTCAAAGCGCTGGTTAAAAGACCGGCAGAAATGCCTTTGGCAAGCAGGTGTTGCACCTGATCTTTCATGAGAGCAATCAGGGGCGAGATGACCAAGGTGGTTCCAGGGAATATTAATGCTGGCACCTGAAAGCAGAGTGACTTGCCACTGCCGGTGGGCATGACGGCTAGAGTGTCGCGATTATCTAAAATCGCCTTGATAATTTCTAGTTGATTGGGACGAAAGTTGTCAAAGCCAAAGTAGCGTTTTAGGACTTGGTGGGGAGTCGGTTGAGGTTGTGGGTGATAACGCTGACGTGTTTTAGTTTGCCAGTGATTTTTTAGCATCACCGCTGAATTATATTCAGCAATTATTGCAAAAAGCGTTACGGTTTTTGGGTAAAAGATAGAAGATCTGCCTGCCAGCAGGTAGGTATAAGATGGAAGATGGAAAGATGGCTTGATTGCTATCGATCGAGTGTTATCTGTCTGAGGGTGGTGTTTGAATGATTAGTTGAGATCCTGAATCCCTCGTGCTTACGCTCGAGTGTTCAGGATGACTCTTCCTTCGTCAGGGTAAACTTGCCTCCTTCGTTGGAGTAAACTTATTTTTCACTAATCACTAAAATACTTTCTGCTTTTTAATTTTTCTGGCAATAAGTTTTTATTTTTATCCGGATACTTTTCGTAATCCTTGCCGTAACCTAGATCCTTCATTAACTTAGTCGGTGCGTTGCGCAGATGAAGTGGTATAGATAAGTTGCCAAATTTTTTAACATCATCAAGCGCTTGAAAGTAGGCGTTATAGCTGGCGCGGGATTTTTTACACCGAGCTAGATAGACCGCTCCATGAGCCAAGTTAATCTGAGCTTCTGGTAGTCCTACTCGCTCAACTGCTTCAAAGACTTCGTTGGCCACCACTAATGCGGTCGGCATAGCCAAGCCGATGTCCTCACTAGCAAAGATGATCATACGCCTGGCAATAAACTTTGGATCCTCTCCCCCCTCGATCATTCTTGCTAGGTAGTAAAGGGTAGCGTCAACATTACTTGCCCGCATCGACTTAATAAAGGCTGAGATGGTGTCGTAGTGTTCGTCTGCCTTTTTATCATAACGAATCGGACTAATCTGAAGCGTCTTTTTTAGATTTTCAAGTTTTAGATCTTGGTAGATGGAGGCGGTTTGGTCGATTAGATTAAGTAATCTACGAGCATCACCACTGCCAAAGTTAACCAACCACTCTCTGGCATCTTTTGTCAGCTTAAGTTTTGGCAACTTTTCTCTTAAAAGCTTTAAGGCTCGGTCAATTAACCGGCTTAGATCGCTGGTTGATAGAGGTTTTAAGACAAAGATCTTGGTTCTGGAAAGTAGTGCCGAGATAACCTCAAAGGAAGGGTTCTCGGTGGTAGCGCCGATTAAGATGATCTCGCCACTTTCGACATACGGCAGCAAAAAGTCTTGTTGAGCTTTGCTAAAGCGATGAATCTCATCTAAAAAGATCACCGGCGCCTGATAAGTCTCTCCCAGCTGGTGAGGTTGGCGATGGTTTTTAATAATCCTTTTTAAGTCATCTTTTTTAGCCGAGACAGCCGAAAGGTTGTAAAAAGTTCTATCTGTGGACTTGGCAATAATCTGGGCTAAGGTAGTCTTACCTACTCCTGGAGGTCCCCAGAGTATCATCGAGAAGATAAGGTTTTGTTTAATCGCTTTATAAAGTGGGGCGTCTTTTTTAACTAAGTGATCTTGACCTAAGACTTGGTCTAGGGTTTGTGGTCTTAGTCTGTTAGCCAGGTCAAACATAAAACCTATTAAAACTTAAAAGTCTAAACCAAACAATACCCAAACCACTCTGTTTTGACTAGAAAGAGACTAGGATTTAAGACCCCTTTTTGTTTTTGGATCTTTGGGTAGCTTAATAACACCTATGTCCACTAGGAGTTGGTAGACTAAGCATCCTAAACAAAAATTTAAAAATGCTTCTAATGATGCGGCTGTCAGAAACAGTACTAAAACTAATTGACCTAAGTATGGTAGTTGTAAAACAATACTGATAGTAAGGGCTAAGCTAAAAACAAGGCCAATCTTGGCGGCGAACTGTTTAGGCTTAGCATCTATGGTCTTTGGTTTAAACTTAAAGACTTTATGCATTAAGTAGCGACTAATTCTAGCTAAGGGACTAAGGTGAGTTGCTTTGATTCTTAAAACAAAGTCAAGTAATAGAAAAAACCAGGCCAAAGGGAAAAACCAACCAACTAAAAGTGAAGCAACCGTAAAAAAAGCTGTCAGTCTAACCACGTTTTCATCGATTAGTTGGTGGCTTACTGGACAAGATTGAGCATGTTTAATCATCTTATCTATTATAGAATTAAGGCATGGTAAAAACAACAACCAACCAAGGTGTTAAGCTACAGAAGGCGATCGCGATTGCTACCAATCTATCCCGAAGGCAGGCTGAAGAGTTAATTAAACAAAAACAGGTTAAAGTCAATGGCCGGCTTGCTAGCGTAGGAGAAAGAGTTAATTTAGCTAAAGATAAGATCGAGGTTAAGGGTAAAAAGATAGTTTTTTCTCCAACTAGATCGACTTATCTAGTAATCTATAAGCCCAGGCAGGTAATCACTTCTAAAAAAGACGATTTAGGGAGAAAAACCATAATGGACTTGGTGCCTAAAGAATATAAACACCTTTTTCCAGTAGGCAGACTAGATTATGAAAGCGAAGGCTTGATGCTTTTAACTAATGATGGTGATCTGGCTTACAAGCTTACTCATCCAAAATTTCAGATGGTTAAGGTGTATCAAGTCAAGCCCGACCGACGTTTGACTCAAGCAGCTTTTTTACATCTGAAAAAAGGAAAAAAGTTTGGTCAGCACCTAGTTAAACCAGTAAGCTTAAAACGACTACCTGATGGTTGGCTTGAAATAAGCTTGACTTCTGGCAAAAAACATGTGGTTAGAAAACTGCTTAAACATGCCGGTTACGAGACAGAAAGACTTAAGCGAGTTCAGTTTGGTCCTTTTAGATTAGGCGATCTTCAGCCGGGAGAGTTTCGCGAAGTTGATGCTAGGGCAGTTTTAGCTTAACCTAGCAGAATATGTTTTGGGTGGTACACCGGACTCGAACCGGCGACCTCCGCTTCCACAGAGCGGCGCTCTAACCAACTGAGCTAGTACCACCAATAATCAATTTTTAATTAAAAATTAGAAAGTGTCGGGGAGACAGGACTCGAACCTGCGACCTCGCGCTCCCAAAGCGCGCACTCTAGCCATCTGAGCTACTCCCCGATATAGATATTTTAAACTATTTAACACAAATTAACACAAAGCGCGCACTCTAACCACCCGCCTGCAGCGCTTACGCGCAGCGTTTGCGGGCAGGTCTGAGCTACTCCCCGAGGAGTGCCGCGGGTGGGACTCGAACCCACACGAGGTTGCCCTCAAGAGATTTTAAGTCTCTCGCGTCTACCAATTCCGCCACCACGGCTAAATTTTTAATCATGACTTAAACGAGGTTAGATTATAACACTGACAAGGGTTTCTTTTCTAGGTATAATTAACATCTTGTGTCAGAAGTTTTAAAAACCAAACGTCTAAACTTTATAAACCTGGGCAAGGAGATTAATCCTACTATTTTGGTATTGATGTTGGTGGTCTTGGTTAACGCCTTAAGTTATAGCGTGATCTTACCACTCCTTTATCCCTATGCTATTAAGTATGGTTTGAGTAAACAAGAGATAGGGTTTTTGTTTGCCACTTTTTCTTTTTTTCAGTTTATCTTCACACCGGTTATTGGTCGCTTGTCTGATAGGTTTGGTAGGAAGCCACTTTTAACTTTAAGTCTATTTGGGACAAGCTTAAGCTTGTTTTTGTTTGCTATTGCTCCCTCTGCTTGGGTGCTGTTTGTGGCTCGTGCCTTAGACGGGGTTACTGGTGGTAACATGTCGGTAGCTCAAGCGGTTATTAGCGACCTTTACCCTTCAGAAAAACGGGCTAGGCTTTTTGGTTTTCTGGGTGGAACTTGGGGCGTGAGTTTTTTAGTTGGTCCGGTGATTGGCGGACTGTTAAGTCGCTGGGGGATCTCGATACCGTTCTTTTTTGCAGCTTTTTTAGCACTTTTGGCTACGTTTTTGGCTTTGATTCTTCTGCCAGAAACTCTTAAAGAACATCAGAAGCAGACTAGACCCTCTAGTTTCTCTTTAAACAGACTGTCTTTGTT
>WFTH01000031.1 GCA_015485595.1 Candidatus Microgenomates bacterium | reverse complement strand
GGACTACACCGTGATCGTGGCTGCCAGTGCTTCAGACACAGCCGCTCAACAGTTTTTAGCCCCCTATGCAGGCACTGCCATCGCGGAGTATTTCTTAGAGCAAGGCAAAGATGTCTTGGTGGTCTACGATGACTTAAGCAAACACGCTCAAGCCTATCGAGAGGTATCTTTGTTGCTTAGACGCCCGGCTGGTCGTGAGGCCTATCCAGGAGACGTTTTTTACCTTCATTCTAGACTTCTAGAAAGAGCCTGTCGGCTAAACAAAGAACATGGCGGAGGTTCGATCACTGCCTTGCCGATTATCGAGACTCAAGCAGGAGACGTCTCTGCTTACATTCCCACCAACGTTATCAGCATTACCGACGGCCAGATATACTTAGAGGCAGATCTGTTTAACTCTGGCATGAGACCGGCCATTAACGTTGGACTCTCTGTCTCCCGTGTCGGTTCAGCTGCTCAAGTAAAAGCCATGAAGCAGGTAGCTGGCACCATGAAGCTTGACTTGGCTCAGTTTAGGGAGCTTGAGGCTTTTGCTCAGTTTAGTAGCGACCTGGATGAGGCAACCAAGAACCAGCTAGAGAGAGGCATGCGTATTAACAACTTACTTAAACAAGGTTGGGATAAACCACTGAAGATGCAAGAGGAGGTGGCAGTTATCTATGCTGGAGTAAACGGCTTTTTAGACAAGGTTGAGATCGACAAGGTGCCTGAGTGGGAAAAACTTTATCTTGACTACATTAAAAAAACCCAAAGAGCACTCCTAAACAAGATTGCTAAAGAAAAAAAGATCACCGATGAGATCAAGACTAAGCTTAATCAAGCTATAGAGGCGTTCAACGACCTTCATCCTGAACTAATGGTTCAAGAAGCCTAAAAAAACATGTCCAACGCACGTCAAGTTAAACAACGAATCAAGACGGCCAAGAACATCTCCAAGATCACCAAGGCCATGGAGATGGTCTCGGCTAGCAAGATGCGGAAGGCTCAAGAAAGAGCCCTTTCGGCCCGTTACTACACCCTAGCTTTAAGTGACTCGCTAGCTACTTTGGCCCAGAGAATAAAAGATGAGTCACTTCACCCACTTTTACGAGTTAACACTCAGGGTAAACCACTTGCTATCGTGATCGGCACCGACAAGGGTTTATGTGGAAGTCTAAATCAAAACCTGCTTAAACTTGTTCTAACTTGGCTTAAAGAAAACCCAAAAGGAGAAATCGTGGCGGTGGGCAAGACCATCATTCGGATGCTTAAGTTTTGGGGGCTTGATCTAAAAGCTCAGTTTAGCAACTTGCCAGATGCGGTAACTACCGCTGATATTGTTGGTTTAAGTCGCTTGGTAATAGATGGCTATCTTAACCAAGAAATAAAGTCGGTGAACCTTTTCTTTACTGACTTCATTAACACTTTAAGCCAAAAACCTAAACGCTTTCCTCTTCTGCCTCTGGCCTCAAAACTCGATGAGCTTACGAGCTTGGCCGTGACCGGACCAAAACCTCAGTACCTGTTTGAACCATCAGCCTCAGCCATTCTAGACGACCTACTGCCTTTCTATATCGAGAACATGATCTATCAAGCTTTTTTAGAAAGTCGAGCTAGCGAACACTCAGCTCGAATGGTCACCATGAAAAACGCCAGTGAAAACGCTGGTGAACTAGTAGACAGCCTAAAGCTTATCTATAACAAAGAACGTCAAGCTAGCATCACTAACGAACTGCTTGATATCACTACCGCCTCGATGGCACTTACAAAGTAATTAAAAGATAAAAATTAAAAAACATAAGTTAAGGATCTATCTATGCCAAAGCAAAACCTAGGAAAGATTACTCAAATCATCGGACCGGTGATCGATGTTGTTTTTGAAGATCACCTACCGCCTATCTATAACGCTCTTTACATCCAAGTAGATAAAAAGACCAAGCTTTATCTAGAGGTAGAGCAACAGCTTTCTGACACCGAGGTACGTTGTATTGCGCTTGGTCCTACCGATGGTCTAGAAAGAGGACTTGAGGTGGTCGATACTGGCGCTCCTATTAGCGTGCCGGTGGGAGAAACCACACTTGGTCGCATGTTTAACGTGGTGGGAGAGCCGATCGACGGCAAAGGCAAGGTAAAAGGTGTTAGACTTGATCCCATTCATCGTGAACCTCCTAAGCTTAAGGAGCAGGACACCAAAGCCGAGATGTTAGAAACCGGCATTAAGGTGATCGATCTGATTGCTCCGTTTGCCAAGGGTGGTAAGGTTGGTGCTTTTGGAGGCGCGGGTGTGGGTAAGACCGTGATTATTCAAGAGCTGATTCATAACGTGGCCGAAGTTCATAAAGGCCACTCGGTCTTTGCCGGAGTAGGAGAGAGAACTAGGGAAGGAAACGACCTTTATCACGAGATGAAGGACGCAGGCGTACTTGACAGTACAGTGATGTGCTTTGGTCAGATGAACGAGCCACCTGGAAACCGTCTGCGTGTTGGTTTGACCGCGCTAACGATGGCCGAGTACTTTAGGGATGACAAAGGCGAGGACGTACTTTTGTTTATCGATAACATCTTTCGTTTTAGTCAAGCTGGAGCCGAGGTGTCGGCGCTCTTAGGCCGCATTCCTTCGGCTGTAGGTTATCAACCTACTTTAGCTACCGAGATGGGTATGCTTCAAGAGCGCATTACCTCGACCACCAAAGGTTCGATCACCTCGATTCAAGCCATCTACGTTCCTGCAGATGACTACACCGATCCAGCCCCAGCTACCACCTTTGCTCATATCGACTCAACCATCTCTCTGGAACGTCGTTTGGCTGAACAAGGTATCTATCCGGCGGTAGATCCACTAGTCTCCTCATCTAAAATCTTAACTCCAGAAGTGGTTGGTAAAGAGCATTATGAGGTCGCTCAAGGCGTAAAAGAGGTTCTCCAACGCTACAAGGAGTTACAAGATATCATCGCGATCTTAGGTATTGATGAGCTAAGCGAAGAAGATAAACGCATCGTGGCACGGGCTCGCCGAGTGCAGAAGTTCTTGTCTCAACCGTTCTTTGTAGCCGAACAGTTTACTAACGTACCGGGTGTCTATGTGCCTATCAGCGAAACTATCCGTGGTTTTAAGGAGATTATCGAAGGCAAGCATGACGACCTACCTGAACAGGCTTTCTATATGGTGGGTACCATAGACGATGTAATAAAAAAGGTTGAAGAACTTAAGTAGCTCATGCCAAAACTTAAACTAGTTGTGGTCTCACAAGAAAAAAAACTGCTTGAGACAGAAGTAGACGAGTTAACCGCTCCTGCTTCTG
>WFTH01000030.1 GCA_015485595.1 Candidatus Microgenomates bacterium | reverse complement strand
TGGCCACTAAGCAGTTTAAGTTGAGCATCTTTATCACTCCAGCGGTCAAGACTTTAACCAAGGAGTTAAACGTTACTTTATCCGAGACCGCGGTGGCGGTCGATCCAGAAAAAGCCATCTTGCCGGCCAAGCCAGCCACCGAGACGGTTGAGGTCTCGGATGTAACTCAAGCAACAGGAGAGAAAAACGTGGGAGAGAAGGCCGAAGGTAAGGTTAAGTTAATAAACAAGACTACCGAAGAGAAAACCCTAGTCGCAGGTACCAAGTTAGTTAGCGATGATGAAAAAGGTCTGGAGTTTGAGCTAACAACAGAGGCAACTTTGCCAGCCGCTACCATCTCAAACGAGACCGACCAAGAGACCAAGACCTACGGCACGGTCGAGGCCACGGTCAAGGCAGTCAAGCCAGGCGAAGAGTACAACCTATCAAAGGACACTAAGTTCAAGCTTGCAGATATCTCAACCGACGAACAGACCGCCCTAGCCCTAGAAGATTTTTCTGGGGGAACTAGTCAGACGGCCACCATCGTGACCGAGGCGGATCTTAGTCGTCTAAAGAAGCGGTTGTTAGAGGAGGCCAACAAGCAGGCTGAGGAGAAGTTTAATCAGTCTCAAACGGCCCAGATGCTCTTTTCACCGCCAACTAGTCAGACCGTGGTTAAAAGCCAGGCCTCTCATAAGGTGGGCGAGGAGACAGACGAGGTGAAGTTGACCTTAACGGTAAAGGTGCAGGCACTCTCTTTCGCCAAGAGCGACCTGCTTGAGTTGGTGAAGCAGGCTTTTAAGTCTGATCTAGCAGCTGAGCTTGAGTTAATGGACGATGACATCGAGATGTTAACCAAGTTCGCCACCGACGAAGGTCAGACGGAGAGTCCGGTGTTGGTGGTCTCGGCTACAGCCAAGGCTCGCTACAAGCTCGATTTGAACCAGCTTAAAGACCAGTTGGCTGGTCGTTATCTTAACGAAGCAGAGAGCATCTTAAAAAACAACCAGAAAATTAGCTCCTTTGAGCTTCGCTTCTCTCCTTCTTTCTCGAAGCGTTTTGTGAAGAAAGTGCCGGAGGATAAAGGTAGGTTTTCGGTTATCATCAAGTAGTTTTATGGTTTTTAAGTTAGCCTATGAGTCAAAAAAAGCTGCCCTTAGCTAGTGATGAGTTGGTGCAGATCTATCGCAAGGCCCTAGCTTATGGTTTCTCGATTAACGAGGTTGACCTGCAGATTAAAAGACATCTAAAGCGGTTGGCGGTAACCGAGAAAAAGGAGGCCTTAAAGTTAAATAGTAGACAGAGTGAGGTAAAGCGCCGACTGTCCTTGCCGGTGAGGTTTTTGGCCTTTGCGGTTCCCAGTGTTTTTATCTTGGTTGGGCTTTACTTGTTAGGTAACGTGGTCACTCCCATCTTTAGTTACTATGTCTCGGACTCGGTCTCGGCTTTAATCAAACCAGAGCTTCTGGCTCCGATTCCGGAGTCTGAGCTTTTAGGCTCGACTCCCTTGGTGGTGGTGGAGGACAGAACTAAGGAGCCAGAAGAGATCAAGACGCAGATAGTGGACTCGGTAGAGCTAGACTTTACCAACCTTGCCAACTGGTTTGGGGACGGTCAGGTGCCTGACTTTGCCGCTCAGAACGCGCCGATTAGTGAGTATATCTTAGACATTCCCAAGCTAAAGATCACCAACGCCAAGGTGAAGGTGGGCGGTACCGACCTCAGTCAGAGTTTACTGGCTTATCCGGGCACGGCCTTGCCAGGACAGCACGGTTCACCGGTTATCTTTGGTCACTCGGTTTTAAGGCGGTTTTATAATCCCAGCGAGAAAAACCCTCGACGTTACATGTCTATCTTCTCTACCATTATGACACTTGAGCCAGGAGATAAGATCTACATCACCGCCGACGGCGTAAAGTACACCTACGTAGTTCAGAATAAAAAAGAGGTTAAGCCAGAGGATGTCTACATCTTAACCCAGAAGTACGATGCTAAAAAACTCAAGCTAGTTACCTGTGTGCCGGAGGGCACTACCTTAAGGCGTGGGGTGGTCGAGGCGGTGTTGGTAGAGTAGAGTGAGATTAGGTACTAGATACTAGATGTTAGATACTGGATATTGGATAGATGTTTATGTTAAAAAATAACTTTCTTCCTACTACACTTGCGATTGACTACGGAGAAAAGCGAGTGGGTTTGGCGGTCTCGTTTGGGAGCTTGGCCGAGCCGGTGGGTATCTTAAAAAACGACCAGACCTTCTTACCTAACCTAGCTCGTGTTATTGCCGAGTATCAAGTCAAGCAGGTCTTGGTTGGTGTCTCGGAAGGCAACTCAGCCCAAAAGGCTTATCAGCTAGGCAAAAAGATAGCAGCGTTTACTCACCTGCCGGTTATCTATACCGACGAGACCTTGTCAACTAAAACCGCCACCGAGAAGCTCTCTCAAGCCGGCAAGAAGATTAATCAGAAAGCTTTGGATCACTTTGCTGCGGCTGAGTTTCTGCAGGAGTGGTTGGAGACCGGTGGCCATACCTAACCCCACCAAAACTTGCTGGTTTTAACTTACCCTCAATTCTTATCTGAAGTCTTTGTCCTTGGCGGGTTAACCCAGCTGGAGTAAGCGGGAACAGCTTGAGTTTACGTGATGATCGATACGAGGGAAAGAGTCCCTCCTTGGTTAGTTTCATGATTGAGTCCAGTATACTACTTATGGTAAAGTAGTGGCTTAAGATGAAAAAACCGTTCTTACTTATAGCCGGTGGGTTTGTTTTTTTTCTTTTGATAACTTTAGGAGGTGGTCTTTGGTATCTGGTTAGCCAGCCTAACTACACCGAGTCCAAAAAAGTAAGACTGGTCATTGCCAAAGGAGAGTCTCCTACCCTGATAGCTAAGAAACTTTATAACCAAGGCCTGGTCTATCACCCTTTGGTGTTTCAACTGGCAGTGCGCGCTACTGGTACGGCCAGTCAGCTTAAAGCTGGTAGCTTTACCATTGAAGGAAGACTTTCCCCAGCCGCGATTGCTCAGCGCTTAACCCAAAGACCAGAAGACACCTGGATCAAGTTACTTGAGGGCTGGCGTAGGGAGGAAATGGCAGATTATTTGGCCACTCAAGAGTTAACCGCTTTTGATCGACAAGAGTTTCTTTCATTAACCAAAGATAAAGAGGGCTATCTTTTCCCTGATACTTACCTAGTGCCAAAGGAGATCACCACCGAAGCTTTGGTTAACCTACTGTTAAACACGTTTGATAAAAAGGTTAAGCAGGGTTTAGCCAACGAGTTGAGTCAGTCAGAAAGAAGCCTAAACCAGCTGGTGATCATCGCCTCTTTACTTGAGAGGGAGGCAAAAGGGTACGACCAGATGCGTCATGTGGCCGGCATTATCTACAATCGACTGAAGCTGGGGATGCCTTTGCAACTTGATGCTACCTTGCAGTACCTTCGTGGCTGGGATGAGAAGGCTCGATCCTACTGGAGCCCGCCCTCTGTTGTTTTAAAAAAGTCGACCTCACCTTACAACACCTATCTTTATCTAGGTTTACCGCCCACACCGATTGCTAACCCTGGTTTAAGCGCGATCAAGGCAGCGCTTAATCCTCTAGAGACAGACGACCTCTACTACCTTCATGCTCCCGATGGCAAGATCTACTATGCCAAGACCTTAGAAAAACATAACCAGAACATAAAACACTACTTGCAATAGTAAGACTTTGTGTTTATAATGCACCTTCTAGCTTTTCTTTTTTAATTAAGTGAAGTTAAAGCGAGAGTAGTTTTTTAAGGTTTTAAACTTGCAGCCAGAAAAGATCTGCCTTCAGGCAGTTTTTTAACCATCAGGATAAAAGATTTTTAACTCGACTTTTAGTCGGGTTTGTTTTGTTGTTAACTAAAACAAGGAGCACTCCATGACAAAAACTAAGCGTCAGAACTGGGGTAGAAGTTACAAAGTCCTGCCAGAGCTTGACCTTGTTGGGCTTCAGCTAGAGTCTTACCAAGAGTTTTTAGAGCATGGTATTGCCGAGTCGCTAAATGAGGTAAGTGGCATCGAAGACTATACTGGCAAGAACTGGCGGCTTGAGTTTGGCAAGCATCGTTTTGGACCGGTTAAGCGAGGAGTAGCCGAGGCAAAAAGAAAAGGCTTAAGTTACGAGGCTCCCTTATACGTGGAGGCAACCTTGTTAAACAAAAAAACCGGCGAGAAAAAGACCCAAGAGGTCTTTATGGGTGATGTTCCGATGATCACCCCGATCGGCACCTTTGTGATTAACGGTATCGAACGCGCCGTAGTGACTCAACTGGTGCGGTCTCCAGGTGTGTTTTTCTCTGGAAATGAAGATCGCACCATTGGTCGGAAGCTGTTCGTGGCCGAGCTTAGACCCAAGCGTGGTTCTTGGTTGGAGTTTGCGGTAGGCAAACGAAACGTGATCGCGGTCAAGATAGACAGACGTCGCAAGATGCCGATTACGGTTTTATTAAGAGCTTTAGGTTATGGTACGGACGAAGAGATTCTTCAGGTCTTAAAAGATGTGCTTGAGGTAGATGAGCTAGAGCTTGTAAAAAAGACGATTGAGAAGGACCCAACCAAGTCAGAAGCCGAAGCATTACTGGAGATCTATACCAAGATGCGACCAGGTGAGCCGGCAGTGTTAGAGACTGCCAAGGAGTACTTTAGAAACCTGTTTTTTAATCCACGACGTTATGATCTAGATAAGGTTGGGCGTTACAAGCTTAACCGTCGTTTGGGCTTGAACATTAAGGAAGATGTAACCACCTTAACGGCTGAGGACATCGTGGCTACCGTGAAGTATCTGATCAAGCTGCAACACGGTGTTGGCAAGGTGGATGACATCGACCATCTCTCCAACCGTAGAGTTAGGCGGGTGGGAGAGCTAACTAAAGAGACTGCCTTTAGAATCGGCTTAATCCGACTTGAGCGCTCGATTCGAGAAAAGATGTCTTTAACCAAGACAGATGAGTCTCTCTCACCGGCAGCTTTGGTTAATGCTCGACCTTTAATCTCCACCATTGCTGAGTTTTTTAGACGCAATCGCCTCTCAACTATTCTAGATCAGACCAACCCGCTTTCTGAGGTAGACAACCTAAGGCGCCTCTCGGTTATGGGAACCGGAGGAGTGACCAAAGAGCGTGCCTCTTTCTCGATGCGAGACATTAATGCCTCTCAGTACTCCAGAATCGATCCGGTTCGTTCGCCAGAAGGTCCAAACATTGGTCTGGTAACCTACTTTGCCCTTTACACCAGGATTAACAAGTACGGCTTTTTAGAGGCTCCTTATCATCCAGTGGAGAAAAAGAACGGTAAGGTGAAAGTTTTGGACAAAATTGTCTATCTTGCTGCTGATGAGGAGGAGGACTACAAGATTACTCACGCTGGAGTGAACATAGACGAGAAAGGCTACATCACCGATGAGTGGGTAGCTATGCGCTACCAAAATCAGTTTATCGAGGGTCCAGCTGAAGAGGTTGACTACATCGACGTGGTGCCACGTCAAGTGGTTGGGACCTCGGCCTCGTTAATTCCGTTTATCGCTCATGATGAAGCTAACCGGGCTCTAATGGGAACTCACATGCAGTGTCAGGCAGTGCCTTTGGTTAAGCCTCAGGCTCCGATCGTGGGTACCGGTATGGAAGAAGCGGTCGCTTGCGCTATGGGTCGAACGGTTAAGGCCAGGCATAACGGCGAGGTGGTCTATGTTGATGCTACGAGAGTGGAGATCAAGCTTTCTCCAGCCGAGCTTAAGAAAGCTAAAGCGAAAAATATTGTCGAGAAGGAAAGTTATCGGATCGAGGGTAACAAAGAGATCTACCTAGTAACCAAGTACGCTCGCACTTCACAGAGCACCGCCTACTCCCAACGACCAATCGTTAAGGTGGGTCAGAAGGTGAAGAAAGGTCAGGTTATTATCGATGGACCTTCAGCTGAAAACGGCGAGCTTGCTCTGGGAGCTAATCTTTTGATCGCCTATGCATCCTTTGACGGCTTGGGTTATGAGGACGCTATCGTGATCTCTGATCGACTGGTAAAGGAAGACATCCTTACCTCGGTCCAGATCAGTGAGCATAAAGCCAAGGTGATGGACACCAAGCTTGGTCCAGAGGAGTTAACCAACGACATTCCTAATGTTTCTGAAGTCTATCTTCGCAACCTAACCGAAGAAGGAATTGTGCGAGTGGGAAGCATTGTTAAGCCAGGAGACATCTTGGTGGGCAAGATTGCTCCAAAGGGCGAGACCGAGCTTACCCCAGAAGAGAGACTTTTAAGAGCTATCTTTGGTGAGAAGTCGCGCGAGGTAAGAGACACCTCGCTTCGTCTGCCTCATGGTTACTCTGGTACCGTGATCGATGTTCGCGTGCTGGATGTAGAGGCAGGTGATGAGCTTGATCCAGGCACCTTGAAAGAGGTGACCATTAATGTAGCTCAAGTAAGAAAGATCAAGGTGGGAGATAAGTTAGCCGGTCGTCACGGAAACAAGGGAGTTATCTCTCGAATCGTGCCGGTGGCTGACATGCCTCACTTGGAGGACGGCACTCCGGTTGACATCATTATCTCTCCTTTATCGGTACTGGCTCGTATGAACATGGGGCAGCTTCTGGAGGCTCACATCGGTTGGGCAGCTCAGAAGCTTGGTTATAAGGTGGCCTTCCCAGCCTTTGAGCCCTTTGACGAGGCAAAGATCTGGGATGAGCTTGAACGAGCTGGCCTCCCAAGAAGTGGTAAAGCCAGGCTGTATGACGGTCGCACCGGCGAGCCTTATGATCAAGAAAGCGTGGTCGGTGTTGCCTACATTCTTAAGTTAATCCACATGGTGGATGATAAGGTTCATGCACGTTCAACTGGACCTTACTCCTTGGTCACCCAACAGCCTCTGGGCGGTAAGGCTCAGATGGGTGGTCAGCGTCTGGGAGAGATGGAGGTCTGGGCGATCGAGGCACATCGGGCCGCTCACACCTTGCAGGAGATGCTGACGATCAAGTCTGATGACGTGATCGGTCGCTCGAAGGCTTTTGAAGCAATCGTTAAAGGTCAGGAAATTCCAGCACCGAGCGTGCCGGAGTCGTTCAAGGTCTTGATGCGCGAGCTTAACTCTTTGGGTCTTGAGGTGGTCCCTCATGGAGTTAAGGAGGTAGAAGAGATCGCAGAGGCCAAGTCAAAAACCGAGCCAGAATCAGAATCAGAGTCAGAGTCAGAATCAGAGGATGACTCAGAAGAAAAGTCTGCCGAGGGTGACCAACCCCAAGAGGCTGAAGTCAAGTAGCAGCTTAAATCGCTTTTTAAAAGGAGCTAAACCTTATGAACAAAAAAATTATCGACTTTAATGCTCTTGAGATTCGCATCGCTTCACCAGAGGCGATTAAGTCTTGGTCTCATGGTGAGGTAAAAAAGCCAGAGACAATCAACTATCGGTCTTTAAAAGCAGAAAAGGATGGTCTGTTTGACGAAAAGATCTTTGGTCCAATCAAGGACTATGAGTGTTACTGCGGTAAGTACAAAGGAGCTCGTTACAAAGGTATCGTCTGTGACAAGTGTGGTGTGGAGGTTACTCAGGCTAAGGTGAGACGAGAACGCATGGGACACATTAGCTTAGCTGCTCCAGTGGCTCACATCTGGTTTTTTAAGGGGGCACCGTCCAAACTTTCCTTGTTGCTTGATATCTCACCGAAAAACTTGGACTCGATTATCTATTTTGCCAAGTATGTTGTTTTGGAAGTAAACCATGATCAAAAGGCCCAGAACCTTTCTAGCTTGGATGAGGAGCTTTCGGTAGCTCTAGAGAACCTCAAGATTGAAGCTAAAGAAAAAGTTGAAGCGGTACAGAACGTGCTTAAGGAAGACAAAAAGAAACTCAAAGAGCGGGTGAAGAGCAAAGAGACTTTGCAGCTCAAACTCCAGGAGATCGAGGTTAAGGCAAAGAACAAGATCATCGCCATCAAACAACAACTAACCGAGGAGCTTAAACAGACGGAGGAGATCTACAAGACGCTCAAGTCGATGGTTAAGCGAATTGGCAAGGGAACGATTTTAACCGAAGATGAGTATCTTAAGCTGGATGAGTATGACGTAGCTTCTCACCTTAAGGTTGGCATGGGAGCAGAGAGCATCTTAGAGTTAGTCAGAGAGATCGATCTAGCTAAGTTGGCTGAGAAACTTAGAGAAGAGATGCTCGAGTCTAAAGGAGCAAGGAAGGTTAAAGCCATCAAGCGACTAAAGGTGGTAGAAGGTCTAAAGAAGGCCAACATCGACCCGGCTTGGATGTTTTTAACCATCTTGCCGGTGATCCCGCCTGATCTAAGACCGATGGTTCAGCTTTCTGGAGGTAGGTTTGCCACCTCCGATCTAAATGACCTCTATCGTCGAGTGATTAACCGAAATAACCGCCTGAAGCATCTGATTAACCTTGGGGCGCCAGAGATTATCTTGCGTAACGAAAAAAGAATGCTCCAGGAGGCGGTTGACTCATTGATCGATGGTACTCAAGCGCGTCAGTCGCGTCGCCGCAACAACCGTCGGCCGCTTAAGTCTCTTTCTGAAGTTTTGAAAGGCAAGCAAGGTCGTTTTAGGCAAAACTTGTTGGGTAAGCGTGTAGACTACTCTGGTCGAAGTGTGATTGTGGTTGGGCCGGAGCTTAAGTTAAACGAGTGTGGTCTACCAAAGGATATGGCCTTGGAGATGTTTAAACCTTACGTTTTACGCGAGCTTATTGCCACTGGCGAGGCTCCGAATGTAAAGAGCGCTAAGCACATGATCGACAGGCGCGAACCGGTAGTCTACGGTATCTTGGAAAAGGTAATTAAGAATCATCCAGTGATCTTAAACCGAGCGCCAACCTTGCATAAGTTGGGTATGCAAGCATTTTACCCGATCCTAATCGAGGGTAACGCTATTCAACTGCACCCTTGTGTTTGTTCTGGATACAACGCTGACTTTGATGGGGATCAGATGGCGGTGCATCTTCCTCTGACCGAAGAGGCCAAAAAAGAGTGTCGCACCCTCATGATCGCAACGAACAACTTACTTAAACCAGCTAACTCGGAACCGATCACGGTACCAAACAAAGGTATGGCAATGGGTGTCTACTATCACACCGTTATGGATCAAAAACTCAAGGAATATCCAAGTGTCTTTGCTTCTAAAGAGGATGCTTACTACGCCTATCAAGCAAAGGTGATCGGGTTACGTCAGCCGATCAAGGTTAGGCTAGACCTTGATCAGGATAAGTCGGAGATCATCACTACCACCATCGGACGACTTGAGTTTAACGATCTTTTGCCAGCTAGTTTTAACTATCTAAACGAGGCGATTAACGCCAAGAAGATCAAAGAGATCGTAACCCATGCGATCGAGACAGAGCCAAATGAGGTGGTGACCAGGTTGATCGATGACATTAAAGAGCTTGGCTTTAGAGCGGCAACCTTGTCTGGGTTGTCGGTCTCGGTGAGTGATGCTCAGATGATTCCGGAAAAGAACGAGATCATCATCGCCGCTAATAAGCAAGTAGAGGAACTCCAAGAACTCTATCAGCAAGGCTTTATTTCAGAAGAAGAGCGAAAAAAACTCTCGTTTGAGATCTGGATGAGGACAACTAACGAGGTTGCGGACAAGACTTGGGATTCTTATCCAGAGGATAGTAGTATTAAGGTGATTATTAATTCTGGTGGAACCCGGGCCTCGAAAGATCAAGTAAAACAGTTGGCTGCAATGCGTGGTTTGGTGGTTGATCCACTTGGCAACATTGTGGAGATGCCAACCAAGTCTAACTTTAGGGAAGGTTTATCTATCTTTGAGTACGTAACCTCAGCTCGCGGTTCACGTAAGGGTCTGACTGACTCAGCCATCAAGACTGCCGACGCTGGTTATCTTACTCGTCGTTTAGTGGATGTTTCACACGATGTGATTATTCGTATGGAGGACTGTGGTACCTCTGAGTCTTTAACTATCAGACGTCGACCACGCAAGGATGTTTTTGCTACCAGGATTACTGGTCGAGTAGTAGCAGAGAACGTGAAGATAGGTCGCAAGCTACTGGTGAAACAGGGTGAGTTGATCACTCCGGCGCTTGCGGAGCAGATTGATCAGGCTAACCTGGAAGAGGTAAAGGTCTACTCACCGATTACCTGTGAGGCTCATCGAGGAGTTTGTGCCAAGTGTTATGGTTGGGACTTTTCCACCAGGAAATTGGTTGAGATCGGAGTGCCTGTGGGTGTAATTGCTGCCCAGTCGATTGGAGAGCCGGGTACTCAGTTAACCATGCGGGTAAAGCACTCTGGTGGTATTGTTGGTTTGGATGTTACTCAGGGTTTACCTCGGGTTCAGGAGTTGCTTGAGGCCAGAAACCCCAAAGTTCAGGCAGTTATCTCACCTACTAACGGTAAGGTTAGAGTTTCTCAAGAAAAAGAGCAGGTAATCTTGACTATTAAGCCAAGTGATAAAGCCGAAAAAGAGATTGAGTTTAAACTTTCCCCTCAACTTAAACTGCTAGTTGAGGATGGTCAGCTGGTTACCTTGGGTGAGCAGTTGACCGAAGGTAGCATCAACCTTCAAGAACTACTCAACGCTCGCGGTCTCAGAGAGGTCCAACAGTATGTGATCGATGCAGTCCAAGCAGTTTATGAGTCTCAAGGCATTCCAATTCACGATAAGCATTTTGAGGTAGTGGTGAGGAAGATGAGTGATAAAGTTCAGATCGAGACGCCAGGAGACACCGAGTTCCTAACAGGTGAGATTATCGAGAGAGGTCGCTTTATTGAGGCTAACGAGGCTGTAATGGCGGCAGGGGGTGAACCGGCTACCGCCAAGGTTTTATTTTTAGGTATCACTCGATCATCGCTCTATACGAACTCTTGGCTTTCAGCCGCGTCCTTCCAGCACACCAAACATGTGTTGACCGATGCAGCTACCTCAGGAGCGGTCGATCCTTTGGAGGGTCTAAAGGAGAATGTAATTATCGGTCGCTTGATTCCGGTAAGTGAGGAAAGAGCCAGAATCACTCAGTGATTTTTAATAAAAATGTGTTAAAATCAAAAGTCTATTATGCCAACTATTAATCAGCTAATTCGAAAAGGTCGAAAGTCTAAACCAAAAAAAGTTAAAGCGACCGCTCTGCGTAAAAGCTTTAACAGTCTTACGGGTAAGTATGTAAACACTTTTAGCCCACAGAAACGAGGTGTCTGTACTGTGGTCAAGACTATGACGCCAAAAAAGCCAAACTCGGCTTTGCGCAAGGTGGCTCGTGTTCGCCTTTCAAACAAGATCGAGGTTACAGCCTATATTATGGGTGAAGGACACAACTTGGCCGAACACAGCGTCGTCTTGGTTCGTGGCGGTAGGGTAAAAGACTTGCCTGGTGTTAAGTATCACATCGTGCGCGGCAAGTACGATGCTGCTGGGGTTGAGGGTCGTAAGACCTCTCGCAGTAAATATGGTACTAAACGTAACGCCAACGCTTAAAAAAGAAGAAAGATAAGTTATGAGAACTAAACGTGCCCCTATCAGAGAGATAGCTCCAGACCCAAAATACGGTTCGGTCAAGGTAGCGAAGTTAATTAACTATGTTATGCGAGACGGTAAAAAATCGGTTGCTCGCAAGCAGGTCTATAAAGCTTTTGAGTTAGTTGAGGCGGAGAAAAAACAAGATCCTTTAAAGACTTTTGATGAGGTGCTTGAGCACATTACCCCAAAGATGGAGGTGCGCTCAAGACGTGTTGGTGGTGCTTCTTATCAAGTACCGATGCCGGTCAAGCCTCGTCGCGGTTTTGCTTTAGCCCTGCGTTGGCTGGTTGCTGAAGCTAACAAACGACCAAACAAGCAGTACCACACCTTTGCTGAGAAGCTAGCAGCTGAGATGCTTGATGCTTTAGAAGACAGAGGTGGTGCGGTCGAGAAGAAGAACACCTCGCACCGCATGGCAGAAGCAAACAAGGCTTTTGCTCATTTTAGGTGGTAAATTCTTAAAATTAAGAATTAAAAATGAAAAATTAAAAATCGAAAACCTAGATTAAAGTTGAAATTAAAAAGTCAACTATGGCACAAACAACCGTCAAAAACACCAGTTTAAAAGTACCGCTCGATCGAATCCGTAACATCGGGATCATCGCTCATATCGATGCCGGCAAAACAACCACTACCGAACGAATTCTTTATTTTACCGGTAAGACTTACAAGATCGGTGAGGTTCATGAAGGTCAGGCTACCATGGACTGGATGGAGCAGGAGCAGGAGCGCGGCATTACCATTGTTTCGGCTGCCACCACAACTTTCTGGACACCTCATTTTGACACTCATCTGCCCAAAGTGCCTTATCGTTTTAACATCATCGATACCCCCGGGCACGTAGACTTTACGGCTGAGGTTGAGCGTTCTTTAAGAGTGCTTGATGGCGGGGTGACCGTACTGGATGCCAGCGAAGGAGTTCAGTCTCAGTCAGAGACAGTTTGGCGTCAAGCAGACAAGTATCACGTGCCACGGTTAGTCTTTGTAAACAAGATGGACAAGCTCGGTGCCGACTTCAAAGCTACCGTTCAAGATATTATCGATAAGTTTGGAGCTAAACCGGCGGTAATGGTACTGCCTATGGGAGCCGAGAATGAGTTTAAGGGAGTAATCCTTCTTTTGGAGCAGAAAGCGCTTTTCTGGAAAGATAGGGCTGCAGACACAGAGCCGGAAGTGGGAGAGATTCCCGAAGAGTACCGTGAAGAAGCAGAAAAGATGCGAGCACAGTTAGTTGAAGCTATTGCTGAGACGAACGATACTCTCCTGGAGAAGTTTTTCGAGGAGAAAGAGCTTGAGGTTAACGAGCTTAAGGCAGCTTTACGCCAGGCAGTAATTAACTATCAGCTGGTTCCAGTCTACGCAGGTTCTTCTTTAAAAAACACTGGAGTTCAGCCTTTGCTTGATGCTGTTGTTGAGTATCTCCCTTCACCGATGGATATCAAAGAGATTCAGGGTGTGAATCCAAAAACAGATAATGAAGAAGTTCGTAAGTTGGTTCCGGACGAGGCTTTTTCGGCCTTAGCTTTTAAGATCCAAACCGATCCACATGTGGGTAAACTTACCTATACCCGGATCTACTCAGGAGTTTTAAAGTCCGGTAGCTATGTCTACAACTCAACTCAAAAAACTAAAGAACGTGTTGGTCGCTTGCTTTTGATGCATGCCAACCAACGAGAAGAGATTAAAGAGGCTCAAGCCGGCGAGATTGTTGCTGTTGTGGGACTCAAAAACACTAAGACCGGAGACACCTTGTGTGATGAATCTAAGCCAATCGTTTTGGAAGGGATTACTTTTGCTGAGCCGGTTATCTATCTAGCTATAGAGCCAAAGACTAAGTCCGACCAAGAGAAGATGGGTTTAGCTTTAGCTAAGCTATCTGAGGAAGATCCCACTTTTGAGATCAAGTCAAACCCAGAGACCGGTCAAACCATTATCGGCGGTATGGGCGAGCTTCATCTGGAGATCATCGTTGATCGCCTCAAACGTGAGTTTAAGGTAAATGCAAACGTTGGCAAGCCTCAGGTGGCTTACCGCGAAACTATCACTAAGCCAGCTGAAGGTGAAGGTAAGTACATTAAGCAGACTGGTGGTCGTGGTCAGTATGGTCACGTGAAGATCAAGATAGAACCTTTAGAGAGAGGAGCTGGTTATGAGTTTGTTAATGCTATTACTGGCGGAGTGGTTCCTCGCGAGTATATTGAGCCTACCAACAAGGGAATTCAAGAAGCGCTCCAGCGTGGTTTCTTGGCTGGTTACCCGATGACCGATGTTAAGGTGACTTTGTTTGATGGTTCGTATCATGAGGTGGACTCAAGCGAGTTAGCCTTTAAGATGGCCGGATCCTTGGCTATGAGAGAGGCTACCGCTCAAGCCGGCATGGTGCTTTTGGAGCCGATCATGAAGGTGGAAGTCTCTACCCCAGAAGAATTTATGGGCGATGTGATTGGCGATCTTGGTTCTCGTCGTGCTCAAATTCAAGGCACGACTCACCGAGGCAACGTAGTGATCATTACCGCTTTGGCCCCATTGGCAGAGATGCAAGGTTATGTTACAATCTTACGGAGCATGACTCAAGGCAGAGCTTCTTCGGTGATGATCCCGAGTCACTACGACATCGTACCAAAGAACATTGTGGATAAGATTATCGAGGAAAGAAAAGGGAGTTAGTTATTTTAGATTTTAAATTATGGATTTTAGATTGTAGGTTAAATTGAATTTATTTTTGTAACTAGTAAAAAGTAAAAAAAGTTGTAAAAAGGAGAAAAAATATGGCAGACACAAAGTTCGTGCGCAACAAACCACACGTGAATATTGGTACTATTGGTCACGTGGATCATGGTAAGACCACTCTTACTGCCGCAATCACCAACACCTTAGCTAAGAAGCTACCAAGCGATATCAACAAGCCTTTAGGCTATAACGATATCGATAACGCTCCGGAGGAGGCAGCTCGTGGGGTGACCATCAACATTACTCACGTCGAGTACGAAACAGAGAAACGCCACTACGCTCACATCGATGCTCCCGGTCACGCCGACTACATTAAGAACATGATTACCGGTGCGGCCCAGATGGATGGAGCTATCTTAGTGGTGGCTGCTACTGATGGCCCAATGCCTCAAACCAGAGAGCACATTCTTTTGGCTAAGCAGGTAAATGTACCTAAGATCGTAGTCGCTCTAAACAAGGTTGATATGGTTGATGACGAAGAACTTCTAGACTTGGTCGAGATGGAGGTCAGAGAGCTTTTATCCAAGTATGGTTACGATGGGGACAACACCCCAATCGTACGGGTGAGCGCTCTTAAGGCTCTTGAGGGTGATGAGAAAGCTCAAGAGCAAGTTATGGAGTTGATGAAGACAGTGGACGAGTATATTCCTGACCCAGTACGTGACACCGACAAGCCGTTCTTGATGCCGATCGAGGATGTCTTTTCAATCAAGGGTCGTGGTACCGTGGTTACCGGTAGAGTTGAAGCCGGGACCCTAAAGGTAAACGATGAGGTTGAGATCATCGGTTTGAGAGAGCCGCAAAAGACCGTGGTCACCGGCATCGAGATGTTTAGGAAGATGCTTGATGAAGCCCAGGCAGGTGACAACGTAGGAGTTCTGCTTCGGGGCATCGGCAAAGATGACGTTGAGCGTGGTCAAGTCTTGGCCAAACCAGGCACTGCTAAGGCTCACACCGAGTTTGAAGCCGAGGTCTACATCTTAACCAAGGAAGAAGGTGGTCGTCATAAACCGTTCTTTACTGGTTACCGACCTCAGTTTTACATTAGAACCACTGATGTCACTGGCGAGATCACCTTGCCAGAGGGAGTCGAGATGGTTATGCCTGGTGACAATGCTAAGATGAAGGTTAAGTTGATTGCTCCGGTAGCTCTAAACGAAGGCCTACGTTTTGCTATTCGTGAAGGTGGTCACACTATCGGTGCTGGTGCTATCACCAAGATTATCAAGTAGTAAGATTAGACAGAAAGATCATCCCCTCGGGTTTATCCCGAGGGGGTTTACTTTTAAGCCTGTTTCTTATATAATTGCAACTCGTTCTAACTTGAGGAGAAGAGATTAAAATGGCAGCAACAAACAAAGGCACCAGTGATTATAAGGTAAGAATTAAACTTAAGTCTTATGATCACCGTGTGATTGACGAGGCCGCAAAAAAGATTATTCAGACGGCGCTCTCAACCGGAGCCAAGGTGGTTGGGCCGGTTCCCTTGCCGACTCATCGAAAAGGTTTTACCGTTTTGATCTCACCTCATACAGACAAAGACGCTCAAGAACATTATGAGATTAGAACTCATAAGCGACTGATTGACATTGTTAATCCGACGGCAAAGACGATTGACTCTTTAATGCACCTTGAGTTGCCAGCAGGAGTCTCGATTCGGATTAAGTCATAAAAAACTATAAATAAGAATGATTAAAACCAACCAACAAAACAAGTTTGGTTTAGAGTTAAACAACTATGCTAGTCGATTATTACGCTATCAAGCTCGGCATGACGCAAGTCTGGGATCAATCAGGCAGGCGTCTTCCTGCAACCATCTTGAAGGTTCAAGAGATGATGGTGATGGATAAAAAAGAGCTTAAAGATGGTCGTAAGCTTATCGAGGTTGGCATTGGTCAAAAAAAACTTAAAAACGCAAAAAAACCACTCAGAACAAAACTTAAAAAGAGTGGTTTTTCTTTTGCCCCTTTAAAAATAAGGGGTGTTTACTTGATCTCGGATGAGGCTGAGGTTAAGGTTGGCGATCTGGTTCCTTTTGACTCGGTCTTAAGTGTTGGTGCGGTGGTGGATGTTCAGGGTATTAGTAAGGGTCGTGGTTTTGCTGGTGGGATGAAACGTCATGGTTTTAAGGGTGGTCCAAAGACTCATGGTCAATCAGACAGAGCCAGAGCAGTGGGTTCGATTGGTGCTGGCACTACTCCTGGTCGCGTACTTAAAGGCAAGCGCATGCCGGGACACTATGGAGTTGAGACCAAGACGGTTAAAGGCTTGACTATCTTGGCCTATAATCCTGAAAGAAAAGAAATCTTGATTTCTGGGCCAGTGCCAGGGCATATAAAGAGTGTAATCAGGCTTAGAAATACAGGTCGGAGCAAGGAAGTTAGGTTACTTGAGTCTAGTCTGGAGACAATTAACTTTTTGACTAAACTACAACCAGATCAAACAGACACAGCTGAAAAAGATGTAGCTACCCAAACCGAGGTTAAAGAGGCTACTAAAAAAGCCACTAAAGAGACTAAGTAAAGTTTATGAAACTAACAAAGATTACTCAGACTGGCCGTACTAGCACTATCGAGGTTAGTGATGATCTATTTACCACTAAACCAAGTGCTAAGTTGGTAGCTCAAGCGGTTAGGGTTATCTTGACTAACCAACGTAAGGCTCGAGCTAAGACCAAGACTAGAGCGCAAGTGGTAAGAACCAAGGCTAAGTGGTACCGCCAAAAAGGTACGGGTAACGCGCGCCATGGATCCAAGAACGCCCCTCTTTTTGTGGGAGGAGGCGTGGCCCACGGACCTACCGGTAAAGAGAGTTACCGTTTGGGTTTAAGTAAAAAGCAGAGGAAGTTGGCTTTAAGATCAGCTTTAACCTTAAGTAAAGATGCTTTGATAGTCAGTGATCTGCCTTTAACTTTAAGAAAGACTAAAGATGCAGCTAAGTTTATAAAACTGTTAACACCAGAAAAAGACCAAGCTCGAGTGCTTTTAGTAGTAGGTCATGATGAGATTAAAACTAAGTTGGCTTTTCGCAACTTGCCAAACGTTTTAATAGAGACTCCGGAAAAGCTCAACACTTATCAGGTCGCCATAGCGGAAAAGATTTGTTTTGCTAGCGACGCAGTTAAAAAACTAGCAGAAAGACTCAAGGTTTAAAAATGATAGATGCTTACGTCTTGATTAAACCAGTAATTACGGAAAAAAGCTTGCGGTTGGCCAAGGAGTTAAACACCTATACTTTTAAAGTGGCGTCAAAAGCAACCAAGCCACAGATTGCTCAGGCGGTAAGAGAGCTTTATGGAGCAGAGGTGCTTAAGGTTAGAACCGTTATGAATCAGGCGGTGGCTAGACGAACCGGCCGAAAAAGACTTAAAAGTACCACAGCTAGAGGCAAGAAGGCTCTAGTAACCTTAAAAGAAGGCGAAAAAATTGACCTTTTTGATCTAGATCAGTAAAGTTTTTAGGATAAAAAAAAGATGTTAGTTAAACGTAAACCAACCACACCAGGAACAAGACATCGTGTTGATGTAGTTAACCCAGAGCTTCATCGTGGTGGTCCAGAGAAGTCACTCCTTGTGCCTGGTCATAAGAAACGTCAGGGACGAGGTTACAAAGGTCATATCACGGTCAGGCATCGTGGTGGCGGGGTGAAAAGGCGACTCCGCAAGATTGAGTTTAAGCGGACCAAGCTAGGGGTACCGGCTGTGGTTAAGCGCATCGAGTATGATCCGATGCGCAGTGCTAACATTGCTTTGCTTTATTACAAGGATGGGGCTAAGTCTTATATCTTGGCTCCGGAGGGTTTAAAGGTAGGAGATGAAGTAGTGGCTGATGAGCAGGCTGAACTTAAGGTGGGTAACGCTTTGCCGCTAAAAAACATCCACATTGGTATGACGGTACACAACATCGAGCTAAGACCTGGTAAGGGAGCTCAGTTGGTGCGTGGGGCCGGTACTGGAGCGATCGTTCAATCCAAAGAAAATGGTTATGTCACCGTTCAGTTACCTTCAAAAGAGTTGCGATTGATAAATGAAAACTGTTTCGCTACAATCGGGCAAGTCGGAAACACCGAGTGGAAAAATCGTAAACTTGGCAAGGCTGGTCGTAAACGTCTCTTGGGTATTCGACCGACTGTGCGAGGTACGGCTCAACATCCTGGGGCACACCCCCATGGTGGTGGTGAAGGTCGTACCGGTATCGGCTTGAAGCATCCAAAGACACCATGGGGCAAGCCTGCTTTGGGCAAAAAGACTCGTAAGAAGCGTCGTTATAGCAATAAGTTTATCGTCCGTGATAGACGGCAAAAGGTTTAAAAGTTATGTCAAGATCAAGTAAAAAAGGACCGTACATAGACCAAAAACTTCTAAATAAGGTCTTAAAGCAAAAAGAGACCGGGGATAAAACTCCTATCAAAACTTGGAGTCGGGCCTGCACTATTAGTCCAGATTTTGTCGGTCACACCTTCTTAGCTGTCTCTTATACACATCTGACGCTG
>WFTH01000029.1 GCA_015485595.1 Candidatus Microgenomates bacterium | reverse complement strand
GACTTACTATCTTTTGAGGTTTTTGTGGTAAACTCAACTTACTACTTAAAAACATTTTTAAAGCTTAGTGTACTTATTTTAGAGTTATTATATGCCAGATATACCACTGCCCAAACCACCAAAACCCACCACCAAACCAAGTCGGTCAAACGCAAGCTTAGATAATGGACGGGTTGCTGGCGACGACCTAACACCACCACCGAGCCGCCTAACAACGCAAGGGCAATCAGCCTCATCTGATCCATCTTTAGAAAAATCTTCAGCCCTCCAGAGTAAGCCGCCGGCTACAGTCACCGCACTTCACTCGGTTATGCCAAGCGGTATTCCTCAAGGGTCAAACCAGCCGGAGTCTGATGTTAAGCTTCCCCCGTCTCCAACCATGGCTAAGCCCAGCTTGAGTGAGAGTTTTAAAGCTCGGGGAGCTACGTCTCAACCCAACCTGTCATCCAGTCAGTCCTTAACAACTTCTCAGTCGCCAACCTCACTACCAGAGTCACCTAAGTCGCAAACTCCCCCCAGTCCACCTCCGCCACCCAAACCACCCACGGTTAAAGCTAAAAAAACTCCCAAGCAGGCTCAGCCGAGGTCATCTGCGTTGTTCAAACCACTTTTTATTTTCGGAGGGTTGTTAGTTGTGGGTTTAATGGTGTTTTTGGCAGTCAAGTTTCTTGGGTCAAAAAAAACCGCTAGTCCAAACCCAGCCCCATCAACTACCACCAGTCAAGCCGAGACAGCTAAGCAAACGGGCGAGACTGCTGTGGGAGCTAAGCCAAAAACCATGGAAGTTGTCGAGCTTGAGTATTGGGGGTTGTGGGAGCCTGAAGAGGTGATGCAGCCGGTGATTGATGAGTTTGAACAAGAAAATCCCGACATTAGTGTTAGATATATCAAACAGTCACCCATAAGTTATAGAGAGCGGCTTCAAAACGCGATTAATTCTGGAAATGGACCGGACGTGTTTCGTTTTCATGCTACTTGGGTGCCAATGTTGACAGATAGCTTAGCTCCGGTTCCGGCTAGTGTTATGAGTTCGGCTGAGTTTCAGCAAACCTTTTATCCATCAGCAACCGAGCTGCTACAACATGAAGGGCAGTTCGTTGGTTTGCCCATAGAGTATGATGGCTTAATGCTCTTTTACAACCAAGAGATTCTTAAGGCTGCAAACGAAACTCCCCCTAAAACTTGGGCTCAGCTTAAAAACTTGGCCAGCAAGTTAACTCTAAAAGAAGGAAATAAGATTGTTCGAGCCGGAGTTGCTTTGGGTACGGCTGAAAACACCGACCACTTCTCGGATATTTTGGGTCTTTTAATGCTACAAAATGGCGCAGACCTGACTCAGCCAAGCTCAGCTGAGGTTAGGGATGCCCTAATTTTTTATACTAGTTTTGTAAAGTCAGATAAGGTTTGGAGTGAGACGCTGCCCAACTCAACCACCGCCTTTGCTCGAGGTGAAGCGGCAATGATGTTTGCTCCTTCATGGAGAGCTCATGAGATTAAAGGGATTAATCCTGAGCTTAAGTTTGCTACCGCTCCTGTGCCTCAAGTAGCCGAGAGCAATCAGGTTGCTTGGGCAAGTTTTTGGGCTGAGGGGGTGAGTTTAAAGAGCAAACATCAAGAAGCGGCTTGGCGGTTTTTGAAGTTTTTAGTGGCAAAAGAGACCCAGAAGACTCTTTTTTCCCAAGCTTCCAAGACTCGTCTTTTTGGCGAGCCTTACTCAAATGTTCAGCTGGCCTCAGAATTGGCTAACGATCCTTTGTTGGGAGCATTAATGAGCGATGCACCAAAAGCGAAAAGTTGGTATCTTTGTTCAAACACTTTTGATAACGGACTAAACAAACAGATGATCAGTTATTATAAAGATGCGGTTAACGCGATCTTAGCCGGAAAGGATGTTTCTAAGGTTCTGCCCACCTTAAGTCAAGGAGTTCAGCAAACGCTCGCTCAATATAATGTCACACCTTAAGGACCAGGGTTGGGTGGCCTTAACCCTTTGTTATTCAAGTGTTTTTGATTTCCCTCTAACCGCCAGAGAGGTTTTTTGGCGATTAGCAAAGCTTAAATTGAGTCAGGCTCGAGTAAAGAAGCTTTTAGGTCAGCTTAAACAAGCAGGGTTGGTTCAATCCCAAGATGGCTTTTGGTGGTGGGCGGGAGCGCTTGCGTTGCCGGCTAAAAAACTGCGTCAAGAAAGAGAGGGGTTTAGTCAAAAAAAACTAAGCTCAGCTACGACTTTGTTTAGGTTTTTATCTGTCCTGCCTTGGATAAAGGCTGTAGGGGTGACCGGTTCGGTGGCGGTTGGCAATGCCAAGAAAGATGACGACCTTGACCTTCTAATTATCACCACCGATCACTCTTTGTGGCTAACCCGGCTTTTGGTGGTTTTGTTTGCTCAGAAAAAAAGACGAAGGCGCAGTTTTGCCAAAGAAGAAAAAAATAGCTGGTGTTTTAACATGTGGTTAACTACCGGCAGTTTGACCTTGCCAAAAGAAAAGCGAAGTCTTTATTCAGCCTACGACCTACTTCAAATAAAGTGGTTAGTGAACAAAGATCAAACCGCAGCCTTGTTTCTAGCCAAAAACTTGTGGGTTTTTAACTTCTTACCTCGTTTTTCAAGCATGGTTTGGCTTAAACTAAGGAACGCGGACAGAAAACAGCCGAGCTTTGACCACTGGGAGTCGCTTCTATCTCCTTTGTTGGCTTTAGTTAACCTAGTTGTTTTTGTGCTTCAACGCGTCTATATGCAGCAACATCTAACTCAAGAGGTGGTTGGCTATCGTTTAGCCTTTTTCCATCCGCGCAACACCAAACAGCTAATCTATGCCAAGTTAAAAAAGAAACTTAATCATGTTAGAGAGTAAAAAACACACTCCAAAACAAGCCAAGGTCTTGGTTACCGGCGTGTTTGACCTTCTGCACCAAGAGCACATTGCTTTTTTAAAGAAAGCCAAGTCTTTGGGAGACTGGTTAATGGTGGGGGTTGAGAGCGATGCTCGCGTAAGAAGATTAAAGGGAAAGGGAAGACCGATTCAGAGCCAGGAGGAACGTCTAAGCAACCTGAAACAACTTGGTTTCATAGATCAGGTTTTTATCTTGCCAGAGAAGTTTGATCATCCTGATGATCACCTCAGCTTACTTAAAAAACTTCAACCGCAATTCCTGGCTGTTTCCTCTCACACAGCCCATCGGTTGGAAAAAGAGAGATTAATGCGACAGATTGGTGGTAAACTAGTGGTGGTGCATAAACATAATCCAGCTATCTCAACCAGCAAGATAATAAAAACTCGAAATTTAAAGCACTAAGCACTAAGTTTTTAGAGCTTGGTGCTTGACCTTTTAATTTTGTTTAAAGTTTGATAAACCTATGTCAAAAACACAGTATGTTTGTCAGCAGTGTGGAACATCCTTTCCAACTTGGTCGGGGCAGTGTGTGACTTGTGGCGCTTGGAACAGTTTGGTTGAGGAGTTGATTGAGTCTAAATCAGGTCAAGTTAGAAATAGACTTTCTAGTGTTAAGCTAAACGAGCTTTTAACTTACTCTTCTAAAACTAAGAATCAGAGATTGAGCACCGGACTTACCGAGTTAGATCGAGTGTTGGGGGGTGGGTTGGTAAAAGGTGGCGTGATGCTTTTGGTTGGCAGTCCTGGAGTTGGCAAATCAACCCTTTTAACTCAGGTGGCTTTAGCTTTAATCATGAGTCGGTCAAAACGCTCAGTTGCCTATGTGGCTGGAGAAGAAAACCCAGAACAAATAGCCTTAAGAGTCAAGCGAGTTATAGAGAATGAGCAACTTAAGTCTACTGTTAAAAAACCACTAGATCTAAAAGACAGACTTAAACAACTTGAGTTTATTAGTGGGAATCAGGTGGAAGGAGTAATAAAACACCTCAAAAAGACTAGGCATGACTTGGTTATCGTCGACAGCGTTCAAACGCTAGTTAGTCAGCAGCTTAACGGAGTAGCTGGCTCGGTGGGGCAGGTAAGGGCTAGTGCTGAAAGGTTGATTGAGTTTGCCAAGGCAAGCAAAGTTCCTGTGTTTCTAGTGGGTCATATAACCAAGGAAGGGAAGGTGGCTGGGCCGATGACTCTTGAACACATGGTGGACGTAGTGCTTGATTTTTCTGGAGACAAAAACACGAACCTACGTTTGCTTAGGGCTGCAAAAAACCGATTTGGCGCCACTGATGAGGTTGGTGTTTTTCAACTCGAGGAGGCTGGCTTTCAGGCAGTAGCGAATCCAAGTGAGCTTTTTACCTCTCATCAAGATTATCAAAAAGTGGCTGGGGCTGTTTTTGCTTGTGTGATAGAAGGCACTAGACCGATGGTGGTGGAGGTTCAAGCTTTAGTTACTCCTTCTTTTTTACCCACACCGCGCCGAGTGGGGAGAGGGGTTGATCCAGCCAGGCTTCAAGTTCTAAGTGCGGTTTTGGAAAAACACCTCAAACTACCCTTGGGCAATCATGACATCTTTGTTAGCATTGTAGGTGGTTATCGCACCAAAGAACCCGCTCTTGACCTGGCAATAGCTGCAGCCATCGTCTCTTCCTTAAAAAACAAACCGATGGGTCGACGAGTCTTCGTAGGAGAAGTTGGTCTTTTAGGGGAGGTAAGGAAAGTTAGGTTTTTTGGCCTAAGAGAAAAAGAGGTAAGTCGACTTGGTTATAAAGAGCTAGTTTCTTTTAAGAACTTAAAGAGCATTTATGCTTTAAGCAAGTTCTAGAAGTTTGTTTTAATCTCTTTAAAAAGGTTGGTT
>WFTH01000028.1 GCA_015485595.1 Candidatus Microgenomates bacterium | reverse complement strand
GTCGTGGGTGATGTTCGAGGAGATAGGTTTTTGGATAACTCAAACACTAATTATTTCCTAGATCCAGCCGCCATCACCACCTCCCTTACCACCGCCGGCTCTGTTGGTATCGGCACCGCCATTCCCACCGGCAAACTCCATGTTACAGGGGCTGTAACCGGTAAGGCCTTGGCTATCTTTAACGAAACTGGTGATCAGAACATCTTTGTAGCCTCTGCTTCCGGAGTAGCCAAGTTTGTGGTGGATAATAGCGGGAATGTGGGGATTGGGACTACCACACCAAGTACAGCTTTAGACGTAGAGGGTGTATTAGAGCTTTCCGGAGTTGCCCCAACCGACCCCGGAACCGATGTGGTGAGACTGGGAGATGGAGGCTCTAACTTAAAAATCCAGACCAACTACGGCTATATCAGCATCGGACCAGCAAACACTTCCTGGGGGCACATTTTGACAGACAGGGCCAGATTTTACTTTAATACGGGTTTGACTGTGAATACCGGCTTGATCGGTAGTTATGACGAAGACCTAGCGCTCCAAACATCAGGCACAACTAGAATCACCATTCTTAACGCAGACGGCAACGTCGGCATCGGCACCACCACTCCACAAGCTAAACTGGATGTGGCCGGCAGTAGCATCTTGGGCAACTCAAGCACAACTACAACAACCATTAAGGGGCTCTTATATAAGGGACTACCTATTCGATTTACTCGCACCACCGCGGCAATCAGCTCAACCGTTGCGACTAAGGACAGCACCTGTGTTAGTGAGTTTGGCGATGCCTACCAAGCAGCCTCTATTGGAGATGTTGCTTTTAACATTAACGGTGGTGGCTCGATCAACCCAACAGCCTTTACCATCACGGACATGACGGATAGAAAGTTCTTTATCTCTACCGACTACACAAATAACGGCGCCACTCAAATAACAAGCTCTTACGACACCACCTCTTCGGTCTCCGTTGCCTGTGTAAGAAAAGACGCAAACATTATTATCTCTAGAACAACCGTTGCTTATAACGATACCGATGCGAACAAAGACTCAGCTTGCTCAACGGACTATGGGAGTAACTATCGGGCAGCTAATCATCAAGAAACAGCTGCATACTTTAGTGGGGCCGGACCGGTAAGTTATACTACCTTCTTTAACGTAGCCGGTAACACCGCTTACAGTTTCTACCCAACATATAACGGAACCTACTATACTAGTTATATCGTAAATACCACTGGTGGTACCTACGGCGTAGCCTGTATTATAAAAGACCCGGCTGGCGGTGCTGACTATGCCGAGACCATTCCAGCAAGCGTAGCCGACCTTGAGCCAGGAGAGATACTCGTTGCGGATAAAAATAAAGAGAGATCGGTTACCAGATCTAACAAGCCCTACCAAGAGACCATAATGGGAATTGTCCCTACTCAACCAGGTCTGGTTATTGGTGAAGAAATTAAAGACAGTCACTCCACCACCATTGCCCTAGCCGGTCGAGTACCAGTAAAGGTAACCGCCAAAAACGGTCCAATTAAGATCGGTGATCCGATCACCTCTAGCGACATTCCTGGCGTTGGTATGAAGGCCACCAAACCAGGATATATTGTCGGTACTGCCTTAAGCAGTTTTGAAAGTGATGACCCTAATCAAGTTGGCGAAGTAGTCGTCTTTGTCAATCCAGGATTCAGCTGGTTGTCTGCCGCCATTACCGCAGATGGTAGTCTTAACTTTGAAACCAACTCAAACTGGCAAACAGATGAAGCCGGCAACTTGATAACCACCAAGCTTACCAAGCTAGCTCAGGCTGTTATAGAAAACCTAGTTAGTCAACTTATTACCACTAAAGACCTAGTAGTAACTCATAAAGCTCAGATCGCCCAACTAACCACAGATGACCTGGAAAGCGCCCTTATTACTGCTAATCAAGTAAAAATCTCTGGAGCTATTACTGCTGACCGCGCCCAGGTTCGTCAGGCACAGATGGACAGCTTGGTGGTAAAGAAAACTACCAAGTTGGGTCGACTGGTAGCTAAAAACGCCAGTATCTCCGGTGAACTTGTAGCAGAGTCGGTTAGAACCAAAAAGCTCAAAGCGGAGGCGGCCAAGCTCAACCAAGTTGAGGCCACCCTGGCTAAACTAAACCAAGCAACCATCTCCGGCACCCTTTATGCTCAAAACATCGATGCTCTAGATCAAAAGATAGCCCAAGCTTTTGAAGCTCCAAGCTTGGTTCAAGTGGTAAAAGAAAAACTTGGCCTAAGTGACAACTCAAGCACTGCTTATCTAAAGGACATCGGCCTTTTGGGCGATAACGCCCTATTATCTGCCTCATTTAGCGCTGAGTTTAATAAGAGCTTGGCTGATCTCAACCTTACCGAGTCAGACTCGGTCATCACCGCCAACGCCAGCTTTATTAATCAATACCTAAAGGTCAACGGCCTAGCCTACATTACCGACAAACTAGGCGTAGGCAAAGAGTTATTCGTCTTTGGCACCAACCAAACAGTTCAGCTTGGCGCAGGTTACTTGGCTTTTGGCCATTCTACAGACAAAACAGACGGTCAGCTGGTTTTTGCCATTCAACCCTCTGGTGAAGGTGTTTTGGCGTTGATGGGCAACACCTTGGTAATCGATGGCAAAGGAGAGATTCAGGTTAACGCAGACATAAACATTGCCGGAAACGTAAAGGTGGGTGGTACCTTGCTAGCCAACCTGCTTGAACCAAGTGACTTTAACAACCCACTCCAAGTTAAAGTAGCAGGGATAGCCACCGAATCGGGCCAAGTAAAAGAGTCTCGCTTTGAAATTATAGACGAAACCGGTGTACCCGTGGCTACTATCAGTGCTCAAGGTAAGGCCGAGTTTGCTGGAGGTCTGGCCATCTCCAGCAAAAACTACAAGCTAAACGAGCTACGACTAGCTAGCAACTCAGCTGAGTTAGCCACCGTTACAGATAAAACCGCCGGCAAAGCGATCTTGCCTGCTGGACGTACCAGTCTAGTTATTCGCTCAAACCGGATTGGACCAAACAGCCTAATCTACGTCACTCCCCTAGGTAGCACAAACAATCAGGTGCTTTACGTAGAGGATCAAACCCCTTATCAAGCCGAAAATAAAATTACAGGAGCACCTGAGGTGATGGGTAGTTTTAGCGTCAAGCTTGATCAAGCCCTAGATCACGATCTAGAGTTTAACTGGTGGATGGTTAACTAAAGCTTGTTTTGCCTGCTTGTTGCTTGATTAAGCTCTTGATTGAGGATTGTGGCGCTATCAGTAGCTTCATTCTGCTCCAACCCTCCACTAGGTTGGCCGACCTGAGCTTGGTTTGATTGAGCCTTTGCTCTCTCTAGTTGAGCTTCAACTTCCTTTAGCTCTTTTGAGGCCTTGATGTAGTCTTCTGTTTCCGGCTTAAGCAACTTTAAGAGTGCTTCGTAAGCTTGTTTTGCCTGTTCAAGCTGGCCGGCTTCTTTTAGCGCGTTGGCAAGGTTGTAGTAACCGTTTGGAAGGTCAGGTTTAACATTTACAGCCTGTTGAAAGACATTGGCAGCTTGAACAAAATCTTTCTGGGCAAAGAAAATCCCTCCCAAAGCAATCCGCAAGTCGGGATTGAGCGGATTGTTCCTGATTGCTTGAATATAAGCTTGAACTGCCCACTGGTCGGCGTCTTTAGCCACGCCGATCATGCTTTGATAAACCTGAGCTAAAACCTGCCAGTTACGCCAATCAAGTGGATCCAACACGCTGGCTGCCTTGGCTTCATTAGCTGCTTCTTGAAGAAGTTGAGCAATCTGCTGTTGGTCGTTGTCAGTTAAATCGGCCTTGTTTGCTAAGGTAGAGGCTAGAGTAACATCAAGCAAAGCTAACTGACGCCTAAAAACATCTAAGTACGGGTTTAGTTTGATCGCTTTAACAACAGACCGATATGCCTTCACTCCGTCATTTGCAGCCACAGCCTTTTGAGACTGATAAATAAAGTAAAAAGCTAGGTAAGATTGAGTTAGAAGGTAAAAAAGCACGCCGGCAAGGACCATCACGCCACCCCCAACAGCTATCTTGGGCCAGTTTTTTTTACTTAAAAATCTCTGATCTTTGGAAAAAACAATCAATGGCTCCAGCATCAAGGTGTTAGAAGCCGACCTTTGAGAAGCGGTAAACACTGCTATCAAAAGACCAATCAACATTAAGACCACCGCATTTAAAGGAAAGAAAAACATCAAAACAAAACCAAAACCCACCAGCCATGCTAACTCACGATTGCCAGACTTGGGTTTAAGAGCCAGTTTAACACCTTTGACTAATAAAAGCAGCCAAGTTACCACTCCTAAAATACCAAAGTTGGTTAAGACGGTAAACAAAGGGATGGTTGACTGGATATAGGCAACCGCCCATTGAGGTTGGCCATTCATCCATAGTGGTTTAAAGCGCTGGTAAGCATTAATGTAACCCTCTGGCCCAACACCAAGCAAAGCACTCTTGGGTACGCGCATAACATCCAGCGCCACCGACCAGCCAGCCATGACTGGCTGAGACACAAAGCTAGTCTCTTTGCCTGGTAAAAGCGCCCAAACATAAAGACTCAAACCCAAAATCAAGACCGCTAAAAACATAACCGAGAACGCCGATGTCCGCGACTCTTTTTTCATCAAGCCGCGCTTTAGCTCGATGACGGCAGCTACTAGACCCAACAAAACAATCTGAAGCGCTACCAAAGTTGAGCCTGCAAGGTTGAAGGCCAAAGACTTAGTTGGCAGATCAAGTTTAAAAAGATAGTTTAAAGCTACTTCCGGACCAAAACCAAAAAATGAAGTCAAGCTGCTTAAGGTAAGTACAGCACCTAAAATCATTAAAGACCACAATACCTGATCGTAACGAGATCGTTTTGGCAATAAGCTACCTCCCATCAAAGCCACTACCACAAACCCAAGATAGATACCCCCCATACCCAAGAGACCCTCAACCGGATAGCTGGCGGTTAAAAAAGTACTCAAAGCCACTACCAAACCAAAAATCACCAAGGGCCAAGTTAAAGGCGATCTAACCCACTCTATCTTACGACTCACAACCACCTGTAAACCATAAAGAAACATAATGATGGTAGCCAAGAATAAGGCGATGTAAACCTTAGACAGACCCACAAAATCGGGAGTAAACGGCACTACCAACAAGCCAAGCAGAAAAATACCTAAAATAAAAAAGTTCAAACTAAGTTTTTTAACTAGACTTTCAGACATCATTTTTTTCCTTTTTTTGGTTGTTATAGATTGATTCCTAATCCTAAATCGTGCTAGTATCAGCATATGAGACTAAACCGATCAAGTCAAGGTTTAAGTTTGATCGAGGTGTTGGTTGTAGTGGCGATCACGGGTTTTTTAACTTTAAGTGGCCTATTTATCTATAGCAAGCAAGTTATAAAGGGTCAAGATGCCAAAAGAAAGAGTGATCTTAACAGGATTAAGGCGGCGTTTACTGACTATTACAACGATCATGGCTGCTTCCCACCAGCCGACTCACTTGAAAAATACTGCAATGGGGAAAACATCAACATACTAGATAACTACCTCAAACCAGTTCCTTGTGATCCAAAAACCAAAAAGGCCTATCTTTATCGTCCATACCCAGACAACAGTCGCACTTGTCAAGGTTTTCGGGTCTTAACTACCTTAGAAAACATTCATGACAAAGACATTAAGCGACTTCATTGTGACTTTGATGACGGGTGTGGGGCTGGTAGTGGGTTTGAAAAGTACAACTATGGCGTCTCTGAGGGTGTACCGGTTTCTTATCATATAAGCAAAGACTCACCCGATACCAGCATCCCGCTCACCAACACCCCTACTCCAACCACCACTCCCGCCCCAACCACAATGATCAATCCACCAACCGCCACTCCAACTAACCCACCTGCAACTACCAACTCACCTACGCCGACCCCAACCTCCTCATCTCCAACCGCCACTCCAACACCAACTGGAACCACCTATGCTACTTGTTGTGAGATCAGCGGTCAGTGCAACATCTACGACGGAGTTAGTTGTTCCGGCACCATCTACTATGGCGCTACTCAAGCCGAAGCTGATGGAAACTGCTTTGCCAACTGCTACTAGATTGGTTTAAAATAAAAAGCTAACCACTTAAAAAATGAAAATAGATCTAAAAACTCGACCAAACCCAGGATTTACCTTAGTTGAGTTATTGGTGGTTATGGCAATAGTCGCCATTCTCTCCGGAGTTGGTCTTAACAGCTTAATAAGCGCTCAACAAAAAGGTAGAGATGCCAAAAGAAAAGGCGACCTAAAGAGTGTTAGTCGGGCGCTCGAAGCTTTTCTTAACGACTATGGCCACTACCCCACAGATATTAACGGTTTGATTGCCGGCTGTGGCAACTCAACTAAACCTACAGCATGTAATTGGGGCGAGGCGTTTAAGTTCAACGACAGAGATCATTACTACATGACTCAACTACCCAAAGATCCACGCCCTTTCCAAAACTACTACTACGAGTCTGGCGACGGTAGCTACTATATACTTTATGCCAGACTGGAAAACAAAAAAGACAAGCAGGTACCCAAAAACCCAAATAAGCAACCAAAAGTCTATCTCCGCACCGACAGCCTTATCAACACCAACTGTGGCGAGCTTACCTGTAACTGGGCTTTAACCAGCAGCAACGTGGTTAATTTAGAAACAACCGATGAATAAACTAAAAAAACTAACAACTGCCTTTACCTTGATCGAGTTGTTGGTAGTAATCTCTATCATCGGTCTTTTGACCGCCATAGCCCTACCAAACATGATGGGGATGAGAGAGCGTGCAAGAGATAGTCAGAGAAAAGCAGCCTTAAATGAGCTTAAAACCGCCTTAAGGCTTTATTACAACGATTATCAAGAGTACCCCTTAAACAACGCCGATTATCAAATCGTGGGTTGCGGCAACACTCCGCCAACAACTTGTGAATGGGGAGAAGCTTTTTCCCGAAATAGTGCCACCTACATGAAGCAACTTCCCAAAGATCAAGTTAAAACCTTTAAATATGAGCGTTACAACTCAGGCGAGTCTTTTCGCGCTTGGATTGTTTTGGAGAACACCAGTGATTCGGAAGTTTCAGCCAGCCAAGCTAAGTGCAACATTGCTTCTCCAGAGGCGGGGGCCTACTACGTCTGTAGCGACTAACTCCCAATCAAGCTAACCAGTCTGTCTTTTAACTTGTTTATCCCTTCCTTTGTCTTAGCGCTAAGCAGAATCACTTCCTCAAACTCTTCTCTAGCCAGGTTGTGCCAAGAAGCGTTGGGTTCAAGATCAATCTTGTTTATTACCACCAAACTCGGTCGATCAAGCAGTCTGGGATTAAACTCTCTCAACTCATGCTTTAGGGTTTGAAGCTGCATCTTAAGCCGATCAACCTTAAACTTAAGGGTTGCCTTTTGATCCAAAGCAAGCTCATCTGGTAAAGCTAAGACAAAGATCAAAACTTGAGTGTGTTCGACGTGCTTTAAAAATCGATCACCCAAGCCCTTGCCTGTATGAGCTCCTTTAATTAATCCGGGCAGATCGGCAATGGTTAACTCGCGAGACTTATGCTCCATAATCCCCAATTGAGGTTCAAGTGTGGTAAAAGGGTAGGCAGCCACCTTTGGCTTAGCTTTGGTTAGAGTGGAGATTAAAGTGCTTTTACCCACGCTTGGTAGACCCACTAGACCCACATCAGCTAGAAGTTTAAGCTCAAGCTCAACCTCTCTTACTTCTCCAAACGAGCCGTACTCGGCCATTAATGGAGTGGTGCGCGTGGAACTTTTAAAAGCCACGTTTCCTCGACCACCGAAGCCACCCTGAGCAATCAAGATAGACTGACCATCTCTGGTTAAGGTGACGCTTTGAGGCTTGCTTAGCTTAATCAGTTGCTTATCCGCTTTTCTTGGTGGAACCACCTCACCTTCTTTGGTTAGTTGGTAGGTTTTAAACTTTACTTGTTTTCTTTTTAGAGGTTTAAAGCTCCCAACCCCACCCTCGACTCTCAAGTCCGTTTTATCTTTAACTCTTTTAAATCCCATCCTGTTCTGAGCCAAGATCTTAACCTCTGTTCCTAAAGGTAACTTAACAACCACATCCTCCCCCTTGGCACCGGTCTTTTTTTGGCGCATGCCATCTTGACCTTTTTGAGCTTGAATGACGGTCTTACCTAGCAGGTGATTGAGGGTGTTTAAATTCTTATCTGCTTGAAAAAGCACGCTGCCACCATCACCACCTTGACCACCACTCGGTCCTCCCTTGGGCACATACTTCTCTCGCCTAAAGTAAACTCGACCATCTCCTCCATCACCAGCTCTCACCACCAAGTGTTTTTTATCAATCATGATCTAGTTTGTAGTTTATAGTTTGTAGTAGATAGTAAGTAGTTAACTCCGAACTCCAAACTCCTAACTCCCAACTAATAAACCCTAGTTCCTAGTTCCTCCAACCTAGTACCTTATTTTAAAAACGTCAATGGGTTTAAAAACACCCCGCCTCGTCTAATCTCAAAATGCAGGTGGGTTCCGGTTGAGCGTCCAGTAGATCCCATCTGACCAATCACGTTCCCTCGATTAACTCTCTGGCCCACGGAAACTTGAATAACGCTCATGTGAGCATAGAGAGTAACATAGCCGTTGCCATGATCAACCATCACCTTTCGTCCATAACCAGATGGATCCCAGCCGGCTGCAATCACCGTTCCGGCATCGGCAGCCAAAATCGGCCCCCCAGACCTATTAGCGATATCGATCGCTCGATGATAAAACTTATACCCTTGAGTAATTCGGCCAGAGGCTGGCCAAACAAAACTACCAGTGGCGGAGACGGCTCCAGCATCTGGAGTCTTAGCTGCCACATAGCGACGGTATGATCTAGTTCTTGTTTTTTCCGGCTTAATCCCATCAGGAATCATCAAGTACTGGCCTACGGCCAACTCAAAAGTCTCATCATCCAAAAACTCATTAAAAGGATAATCTACAATCTTCTGAACCTCAGATCCTTCCAAACCATACTTTTTGCCGATCGAGTAGATCGTTTCACCTCGAGCCACTTTGTGCCTAACACCATCAACCGGCAAGATGCGCAAAGTTTGACCTGGCTTGAGCGTAGCTTTAGGATCAAGGTTGTTTTCCCAGATAATCGTCTCTGGTTTTAAACCATACCTCTCAGCAATGCTGTTGATAGTTTCTCCTGCTTCAACCACATGAGTAATTACCTCACCCCCACGAAACTGTCTTACCTCTTCTGACTGCTGGGTGTAGAAACTTCCTCCATAAGCCAAAGCTGTGTCTATTCCGGTAATATTTTCAGCTGTTTGAGGTTTATTTCTGTTTGAGTCAAAAACATAAGGACCAACACTAATAGCCAAAAAAACACCAAAGATTGTCAAAAAGTGAAGCAATGGTCGAGCGTAGCGCCCTCTTTTTTTATAGAGTACATCCACCAGAAGGTTCTTTATCCACTCCAACCTAGAAAACCAACGGTAAAAACGACTCCTGGCGTAGTAGATTAAAAAAACACCAAACTCCTCCAAATCAAGCTTTAAAGATCTGATGACGTTCTTTTTTTTCTCCAGCATAGATTATCCTTGCCCCTATAGTATAGCACTCTCTGGTAATCAACCCAAGTCTAGGCTGTTTTAAGGGTAGCGAGAAACTCTTTATTGCTCTTAGTGCGTTTCAAGCGCTCGATTAAGGTCTCGGTGCGCTCGTCCCGATCAAGCATGTCAAGCATGCGATGAAGTGTGATGATGGACTGATAAGTTACCGAGTCGACAAGGAGATCATCTCGACGTGTTCCGGAGCGCTGAACATCGATTGCAGGATAGATGCGTCTCTCAGCTAACTGACGCGAGAGGTGTACTTCTTGATTACCTGTACCCTTAAACTCCTCATAGATAAGATCGTCCATGCGAGAGCCGGTATCAACCAAAGCAGTCCCTATAATGGTTAAGCTGCCGGGCACCTCAAAGTTTCTGGCAGCGCCAAAAAAACGTTTTGGCGGAAACAAGGCTGCAGGATCAAACCCTCCAGAGAGAGTTCTGCCGGAGGTTGGCATAGCCAAGTTATAAGCTCTAGCCAAACGAGTGATCGAGTCAAGCAGAATAACCACATCCCTCCCTTGCTCCACCAGGCGCTTAGCTCTTTCCAAGGCTAGCTCAGCTACACGACACTGCTCTTTTGATGGTTCGTCAAAATTCGAGGCAGCTGTCTCACCCTTTCCATTGGTTAGTTTCTGGATATGACGACTGATGTCTGTCACCTCCTCTGGTCGCTCACCAACTAAGACGGCCATCAAGTGAATATCGGGGTTATTGGTTGCAATACCGGTGGCAATATCTTTTAAAAGCGTTGTCTTGCCCGCCTTAGGCGGTGAAACAATCAAGCTTCTCTGGCCCTTACCAATCGGCGCAATCAAGTCGATAATGCGTAAAGAGAGTGGTTCCGGTCCGATCTCAAGTTTAATCTGCTCATTAGGATAAACCGGGGTCAACTTGTGAAACTGAGGTCTCTTAAGCTTAAGCCACTTGTCTACTGGATGACCATTAACCGACTCTATTTTTAGCAAGCCCAAATAACGCTCGTTGTCCTTGGGCTCACGCGCCACACCGATAACCTCGTCTCCGGGGCGTAAGTTTAGTCGTCTGATTTGAGAAGTTGAGATATAAGCATCTCGATCATCTTCGCGATACCCCACGCGCACCACTCCATGCCCCTCTTTATAGGTGTCAAGCACACCGCGCACCAAGATGGTTTCTTGAGTATTTTTCTTCATCTTGCCATCATTGTTTTTAGCCAAAGGTATCACTTTTGGATGTGTTGTTCTCGTAGTTTTTGGAGATTTGGTCTCTGCCATAGTTGAATCTATCCTTATTTATCAGGAATTAATTAATACTTATCATTAAAAAATAAACAGGCTGCCTAACTGCATGGTGGAAAGATTAAGTTCTAAGTCCGGTATATCCATTATTAAGCATAAATTTAAAAAATCAAGCTTTAGTTTCTGGAGTTTTTCAGGAAGAAAGCATCTATGCTTATAAGGCATCTGGCAGAGGCTCGGCTGCCTGCCCAACTACCGAACCTCCACCAGATGCCTCTTTCTAGAGTCCTTTTTTTGTATTTTTAAGCTATCTTTTGATATAGATAAATCTAGTTGATTTTTAAACAACTTAGGCGTAAAGTAATAAGCCATCAAACGCTTGAAGTAGCCATCTTTACCAAAAGCGTTTGGTCAGCTCAAAAAAGCATTGTTATTCGTGGTTTATCCAGCGATAATAATGCTTTTTTTGTTTTTATCCCCAAAAAAGCGCCATCTTTTCTTTCTTGGGTTTATTTTAAGGTTGTCCTACCTTCTTGTGGTTATCCAGCAATCATAACTATAACTCCTTTTTAGAATTTTGTCAACCTATAATATAAATTC
>WFTH01000027.1 GCA_015485595.1 Candidatus Microgenomates bacterium | reverse complement strand
GCCGAGATTAACTACGGTGAGATTCCTAAGGTTCAAGAGGAGATTAAAAAAGCTCAAGAAAAGCTAGCTAGCTTGCAAAAAGATAAAAAGATCTTAAAAGAGGAGGTTGATGAGGAGGACATCGCTCACATCGTCTCGCGCTGGACCGGCATCCCAGCTGAAAAGATGCTTAAAGAAGAAAGTCAGAAGCTAGCTAACATGGAGAAAGAACTGGCTAAACGCTTGGTCGGTCAAGAAGAGGCGGTTAGGGCGGTTTCAAACGCCATTCGCCGGGCTCGCGCCGGCATCAGCGAAAGCAATCGACCAATCGGCTCGTTCTTGTTCTTAGGTCCTACCGGTGTGGGTAAGACCGAGCTGGCCAAAGCCTTGGCTGAGTTTCTCTTTAATGATGAGCGCTTAATGACTCGGATCGACATGAGTGAGTACATGGAGAAGCATGCGGTGGCTCGCCTGATCGGCTCGCCACCTGGTTATGTCGGCTATGAAGAGGGTGGTCAACTAACCGAGGCGGTCAGACGTCATCCTTACAGCGTGATTCTTTTTGACGAGATCGAGAAAGCACACCCGGAAGTCTTTAACATCTTATTGCAGATTCTAGACGATGGTCGCCTGACAGATAGCAAGGGCAGAACGGTTGACTTTAAAAACACCGTCATTATCATGACCTCTAACTTAGGTAGTGATCTGATCACCCAATACAAAAATAATCCCAAGAAACAAAAAGAGGTTATTATGAAGCTCTTGCAAAGTAAGTTTAAGCCAGAGTTTCTAAACCGCATCGACGACATCGTTATCTTCCAGCCCTTAACTAAAGATCAGTTAAGGAAGATCGTTCAGATTCAACTAAAGAAAGTGGCTCAAAGGCTAACTGAAAAAGAGATTAAGGTTGAGTTTACCGATAAGTTGATCGACCACATAGCCGAGGCTGGTTTTGACCCAGTCTATGGCGCTAGACCGATGAAGCGAGTGATCCAAAACGAGATTCTGGACAAGGTTGCTTTAGAGATCATCAACGGTAAGGTTAAGGAAGGAGATAAGATTAAGATTGACTATGATGGCAAAGAGGTTTTAGTGAAAAAATTTTAGATTTTTAATTTTAGATTTGAGTTTTAAGTTGATCTCACTTTATGCTAAAATAGCTGCTTGCGTTAGTATCAAGTCATCTACAATCTAAAATTTAAAATCTAAAATTTAATCGGGTGATTAGCTCAGCTGGTTAGAGCGCTATCCTGATAAGATAGAGGTCCCTGGTTCGAGTCCAGGATCACCCACATTAATAAAAACCCAAAGCCCAAAACTTAAAACTCTAAACTTTAGTTTCTGGACCAAGGCTACCTAATCTAAACTAACAAAAGCCGCACAACATCTTTTCAAGTTTTGCCCATTATTTTCTGGTAAAATAAGCAGGGTTTTATGCAAAGTAAAAAACCAACCACCAAACCATTATCTCAAACTTCTAAAGAAGCTACAAATAATAAACAGAGCTTGATTCCTGTATCTAGTCAAACTAATCAGGTAAAGACCAAAAACAAAGCATCTCTACCAGAACTTAAACCTAGGCCAAAAACCTTTTTGCTGCCGGTCATCCCTATTCGCCAGGGGGTTCTTTTTCCAAACACCGAGTCAGTCCTTACTTTTGGGCGGCCTATCTCCTTAAATGTCATTGGACAACTAGGTGGATTTGCAAATGAGGTCGTTCTTCTTACTCAAAAAAAACCTACTATAGACCTACCCAAGCCCACAGATCTTTACTCATACGGCGTACTTGCCGCTGTAGAGCGCACCTTTAAAACTGACCAAGCTGTAAATGCCTTGGTTCGTGGTCGTAAGCGAGTAAGAGTCTTACGTTTTATCCAGCTTCAGCCAATTATGTTGGCCGAGGTCGAGGAGGTAATAGACGTTGTTTTACCTCAAGATAAAACCGAGATAAAAGCCTTAACCCACCACCTACAAAAAGAGTTTCAAAAGGCAATTAAGCTAGGTAAACCAGTTGAATTCTTAAACCTGATGAAGCTAATGGGAGAAGTCAAACCGAGTGACTTAACCGACCAGATTGCTAGCACCCTAGACTTTTCTACCCCAGAAAAACAGAAACTGCTTGAAGAATCTCGACTCAAAAGACGTATGCTCACGGTAGCCAAGAAACTTAATGAGGAGATCAAGGTTATTGAGATCGAACGTGATGTGGTGACTAAAACTCAGCAGAAGTTTGACAAGCACATGAGAGAGAACGTTTTAAGAGAACGCATGCGCATGATTCAAAAAGAGCTTGGCGAGCTTGACGACGAAGAAGCTGCAAGTGACGACTATGAACAGAAACTAAAAAAGACTAAACTACCAAAAGAGGTTAAAGGTAAAGTTAAAAAAGAGATAAAAAAACTCAAAAGACTCTCTCCTTATAGCCCTGAAGTAAGCTATCTTCAAACCTGGCTTGACACCGTTTTCAGCCTACCTTGGGACAAAAAATCCAAAGCCACTACCGACCTAGCTAAAGCTAGTAAAGTCCTAAATAAAACCCACTATGGCCTAAATAAGGTCAAGGATCGGGTGATGGAGTACATGGCGGTTTTGCAGCTAAAAGAAAAACAGATACAAAAAACTCGAACCGCCAAAAATAAAAAAGAGGCTAAAAAAGTACCAACAATTCTTTGTTTCGTCGGACCACCGGGTGTGGGCAAGACCAGTATCGGTCAGTCGATCGCTCAAAGTCTGGGTAGAAAATTTGTAAAGGTTTCTTTAGGAGG
>WFTH01000026.1 GCA_015485595.1 Candidatus Microgenomates bacterium | reverse complement strand
GCTTTGGAAAGAGTTAGCTTGGTTTTTCGAGTGCGACGTCGTCGCTTCTTTTTCCTCGGCATACTTAAATTACTATAGGATAGTATCCTACTAAAGTCAAGCATTAAAATCTGCCTGAGTTTTATATTTATCTTAAACGTCTATCAAAGAAACCACAATCATCGGTTCTCGCTTGATAACCTTATAAAGTTTGCGGGCCAGTCGCTTCTCGATCCGACGCCTAATCTCATCATGCTTTTTACCTTCATTCTCAGCCAAAACCTGCACCGCCTCGGAAATAATAAAGTCTACTACCTCTCCCGCCTCTTTCATAAAAACAAAGCCTCGCGAGATAACCTCGATCTTATCTTTTAAGATCTGACCATCTCTTCTTGGTAGGACCACCACCACGATTCCAGCTTGACTCAAACTACGTCGGTCAGATAAAACTGCCGGACCTACATCCCCGATTCCCAGACCATCGACAATCTGTGGCTTTAAGGTGCTGACCGAAACCACCTTCACTCGATCGTTAAAGTAGTTTAGCTCCTCCCCTGGGGAAGGAAGTAAGATCTGTTTGTCTTTGTACCCTAAAGGTCTAGCCACCAACTCGGCAAACTTCTCTCTGTGCCTGTCTGCACCGCCAATCGGCATGACAAAGCGAGGTTTAATCAGCTCAAGTAACTTGATCTGCTCTGGTTGACTACCATGACCCGAGCGATGAAGTTTTGGATTAATAGCCGGATAGAGTACGTAGATCTTATTTCGAGCGAGCTCGTCTATTGCGCCGTAGTAGTTATACTCGTTACCCGGTATAACACTAGCAGAAAAGACCACCGTGTCTTGTGGTCCAAGATGAACTACATGATGCTCACCAAAAACAGCTCGCATTAAAGAAGAACCCTCCTGCCCCTGACTACCAGCAATGATGATCACCAACTGGCTATCTTTATAGTCATCGATCTTTTTCTTACTCACCATAATTCCCTTCGGCAAAATCAGCTCGCCTAACTCTTGGGCAACACGTACGTTTTTCTCCACACTGCGACCAACAAACACCACCTTTCGACCATGACGCTCAGCTGCGTCCACGACCTGCTGGATCCGATGAATGTGTGAGCTCATCAGCGTTACCACCAGCTTGCCTTTTGTCTGCTGCATGATCCTCTCTATCTCTGGTCCAACCGTTGATTCTGAGGGAATCGGCTCATCCTTCTCCACTCCCAAACAGTCCATCAACATCAAGTCGACTTTGCCTTTAAGCTGAGAGATGCTTTCTAGATCGGTTGGTTTAAGGTCCACTGGAGTAGAGTCTAGCTTGAAATCTGTTCCATGATAGAAAGTTCCGGCTGAGGTCTTTAGAAGATAGTGTCGGGTGTCTGGTATCGAGTGAGTTACATGATAACCAACAGCCCTAAAATGCTTTGAGTCTCCAACTAAAAACTCCTCCTTTTCCCCAACCACCTGCATCCTAGCCTTAAGCTTAAACTCCTTAAGCTTCTCGGCGGCAAAACCGATGGTCAAGGCCGAGCCATAGATCGGAAATTCAGGTAGATGTGGCAAGATGTAACCTAGAGCCCCTACGTGGTCATCATGACCATGAGTTAAGATCATTCCCACGATTCGCTTGCCTGCCTTAAGCTTTTTTAACAACGGCTTGATATCTGGAATTAACACGTCTACTCCCGGCATGTAAGAGTCGGGAAAGCCGATACCCATATCGATAATCAAGATCTCGTCTGCGATCTCATAAAGAAACATGTTCTGGGTCACCTTGCCCATACCCCCCAAGGGTAAAAGATTTAGCCCAACCTGATAATCTCTTGGTAAACTCTGGTGCAACATCTCTTTCTTTAAATCTTTTTTTAGCATAAAAACCTTTCTTTTTTATAAACTAATCTCTTCTTAACACCTGATGGTTCTTGCCCCAGTCAAAGTGAACCAAACGCTTAATCCAGGCATCGACTCGATTTTTCACTCGTTGAGAGCGATAGCTAAACATGCCAAGAGTGGTCATGCCAGCAAAAAAAGTTAAGACTAACCAATAAAGAATATAGCTTGCCTGAAAACTAGGGGTAAAGATAAAAAACCCACTAACCAAGATTAAAAAACCAACCCCCATAGCTAGCTTGGAGATACGAGTAAAACTTAACCTAGCTTTCTGTTTTGGATCGGCCAACATTACCGCCAGATAACCCAAAAAACCCAAACCGAAGCTGCCAACCAGAATCATGGTTAACCAACCATAAGACATACTTATGTTTTGGGGCAAAAATAAGTTTAGAAAACCTAACAACACTAACAGTGTGATGCTTCCAAGGACCATTACTAGGTGTGATAACCAGAGATGAATATACTCGTTGTGATAAAAAAGATCATAAAGTGGATCAATACTCTTTAAACGAAAAGTCTTGGTTAAAGAGTGCATTACGATAAAAGCGTAAAGATAAAAGAGTACAACCGTAACGGTGGTATCTAAGATAAACAGCCACTGCTGATTCAAGCCTCCATTTGCTTTAAGCATCAAGAAAAAAAAGGTTTTAAACCAAATAAACAAAAGCGGCGCCAAGATGAAGGTGTAGATAAACTGTACTAAATCTAAATGAAGCAGGTCCTTTTTACCCTGAAACTTATAGATAAACAAACCGGAAGCCAAGATAACAATAGGTAGCAACACAAGTACTAAGATCAATCCCATAACAACCTCATTATACCTAAATCTCTCTAAAAAAGATGCTTGATTACTTGGATTTTTGAGGCCTGCAGTTTTTTCTGTTCTTTTATCCAAGGAAGAATCTTCTTTACTTTCTTAAAGTCAGTAGTAAAAGACTGTTTTACTTGAGTGGATCTGAGTGCGGCCGCCGGATGGTACATAGGTAGTACATAAAGCTGCTGACCCTGCCAAACAACCTTGTGTAAGCGTCCATGTACTTGAGAAATTCTTACATCTGGTAAGAACTTAGCCATACTAAAACGACCTAAGGTAATCATCAGCTCAGGCTGAATCAACTTGATCTCTTGATCTAAAAAAGGTTTAAAAGCTAAGATCTCTTTTGGTATGGGGTCTCGATTATCCGGCGGCCGCACCTTAACAATGTTTGAGATATAGACCGTCTCTGGTGGCAGACCAACTTCAACTAATACTTTACGCAAAAGCTGGCCAGACCGACCCACAAACGGTCGCCTTTGAACATGTTCATGATACCCTGGTGCTTCTCCAATAAGCATCACCGTCGCATCTGGTTTGCCTTCTCCAGGAATAATGTCGCGGGCGCTTTTTGCCAAAGGCAGCTTGCCAGCCTCAGCTAGTTTTTCTAGCTCTTGATGCAGTTTTTTAAGCTTGTTTTCTTTTATTTCTTTTTCTTCTTGGTGGGTGATCATACTGGTAGTTTACCATACAGTTAGATTTCAAACTCAAAACTCAAAGCTCAAAGTGCAATCCACCGGTCGGCGGACACAACTTAAAGTTTAAACTTTTCGTTATTTAATCCGCCAGCTGACGGATTCGTCATTCGTGATTTAGTTTGTAGTGAGTTTGTAGTAGGTAGTAGGTAATGGGTAGCAGGGTAAGTAAGAAGTAGGGTGTGGGAAGTAATTAGCTCTTAGTTTCTTTTACTCCCAACTACCAACTCCTGACTCCAAACTAATCTAGTATCTCGGCAAAAAGATATCCTTATTCTCCATGGTGATGTAGACCTCTGGGTAGCCTTTCTCAACAATGATGCGTGCCGCTTTACGCACCGCCCCTTCAAGCGTGCGCTGAAGCGTTCTAATACCAGCATCAAACCCCAAAGGTCGAGTGATGATCGGCCAGACCTCATCTTGAATAATCAGCTGATTCTCTCTTAAACCTGACTCTTTAAGCAGTCGAGGCAAGATGTACTTCTTGGCAATCATAATCTTCTCATGGTCGGTATAAGAAGGCATGGAGATCTTCTCCATGCGATCAAGCACCGCAGTGGCAATGTCGCGCGTGTTGTTTGCGGTGGCTAAAAAGATAGCATGTGACAGGTTAACCGGATAGTCTATGTAGTTATCGCGAAAAGCGTGGTTTTGAGCTGGATCTAGAAGCTCTACCAACACACCCATAATATCTCTGTTTGCTTCTTTGGCCACACGATCAATCTCATCTAGTAAAATAACCGGGTTGCGCACTCCCATCTCACAGATGCCTTTAATCACCCTACCTGGCTCTGCTCCTAAGATTAGGCGTGACTCACCCCTTAACTCCTTGGCTGATCCCATACCACCAAAAGGAATACGCACTAGTTTACGATTAAGCGCCTCTGCTAAAGAGTAAGCAAAGGTAGTCTTTCCCGTACCCACCAACCCAACCAGTAAAAGACTTGGAGCTCTAAACTCGCTCTCTGCACCTTGTTGCTTTCTAAGCTTTAAAACCGAGATATACTCCAAAAAGCGATCCTTCACCTCCTGCATGCCGTAGTGATGCTTGTTAAAGATCTCTGCTGCCCGTTTAACATCCAGGTTGTCCTCGGTTTCTTTTTCCCATGGCACCCGCACCACCCAGTCAATCCACTTAGAGACCTTTTCGTACTTTTCATCATAACTGCCAAGCTCAACAGACCGCTCAAGCGCCAAGATCTCTTTATCCACCTTGCGCCGCATCTCTTCAGGCATTTTGGAGGCTTGAGCTTTAGCCTTAAGCTCATCTATCTCTTGCTGGAGGATCTGTTTAAAATCAGACATAGTGACCTAAATTCTAAATTCAAAACTCTAAATTTTTAGTTTTTCATTTTTAATTATCAATTTTCAATACTCTTCCATCTTCCATCTTCTATCTAGTCCAGTATCAAGTTAATCATACCTTCTAATCAAACCTTTTTTCGCTCCAAAGTATTTAATCACCGACTGAGCGTTTTTAACCCCAAATTTAATCGCTGTTGTAATCGGCTTGCGTTTAATATACTCAGTTAAAAACCCAACCGCAAAGGCATCACCCGCTCCAGTATCATCGATCGATCGCACTTTTGAAGGGCGAAAGTTAAACGCACCCTCCTTTTGGGTGATCACCGCGCCGGTTTGACCACCATTCGTAATCACCACCACCGGTGTCTGCTTTAAGATCAACTTGGCCATCGAACCTAACTGAAGCCACTCTTTTTGATTTACCAAAAAAACCGTCACCGGCCATAAGCCTAGATCAAGCTGATGATTTCTTAAAAGCTCTAGTTCTCTTCTGCCGGGATTAAAACTTAGGTTGCCAGCCTCCTTCCTTAAATAAAAAAGTTTGTTTAAAGTTGCCAACCGCCCATTAATGCTAGAGAGATGGATCCAACCGGCACGTCTAACCGGTCCTTCCCGTATATCGTGTGGGTCAAGCATGCTGGCTGCTCCACGATGAACCATCACTGTGCGACCACCTTGGTCATCCACCAAAATTACCGATCCTCCCGTAGCCTCTTTTTTCTCCTCAATAACCAAGTTGGTAAACACCTTCTCGGCATGAAACTCATCTATGACCAACTTGGCAAAAACATCCTGTCCCAACTCGCTAATCACCCCAGTACGAAAACCCAAGCGAGAAAAACCAACTGCGGTATTGCTCCCACCACCTCCAGTTAAAACTCGAAAGCTATCCACCTCTAGTTTTTGGCCGTACCGCTGACACAAAAGCACCCCCTTTCTAGATGGCTTTAAGGAAAAAAATCTGGAGTGAACAAAGATGTCCACCAAACTAGAACCAACGGTAATCACATCATACATAGGCAGGCGTCCTTACCTTAGTTTAACACAGACTTAAAGTTAGCTAAAAGAGGGTAACCTCTAAAGGCACCTTTGAGCCAGCTCGGACTCGGACTGTTTCAGAGCTTGAAAGAACTCGTCTAGGTTAGAGACTATAGTGTAGACACTGTTCTCGACTTCATCAATCAAGAAGTGCTGGTTGATGGTTTTTATGACTTGGTGCCAAAAATCACCATAAAGGATAATTGGTTTATGATGACCAACCTTTAAATGGGCAAATAACCACACCATAGTCCACTCACTTAAAGTTCCGGTACCTCCTTTAAAGATAACAAATAGATCAGCTAGGTCGATCAAGCCCAGTTGTCGAGACATGAGGTCGGGCATGATGATCTTCACATCAGGTTGGTTTTCGACCGTCTCCTCGGAAAACTCCGGCATCTCCTGCTTGTCTGGTTGAAAAGCGACCGTGATCGTCTTTCCCCCCACCGACCGAGCTCCGCTCGTGGCTGCCAACATTACTCCCGGACCACCACCGTTAATCACCGTCTTGCCTAGCTTGGCAGTCAAGCGCGCAGCTTCATAAGCCTGCTTATAAACAGGGTGACTGCCATCTATATCAGCTCCGCCAAAAAAAGCTACCTTCTGCAGTCGACATGGCTGAGTTTGTTCAAGTAGTTTGGCAAGAGTTTGACTATCTCCAAGTTTCATAACAAAACAAAGCTTTATTAAAACCTAGATATAAACTTTTAGCAATAGACAGTTAGGCTTGGCTGAGTTGTTTAAAGGTCCCCATAACATCCTTAGCTTGCCAAAGACCGCTGCCTACCGCCACTGCGTCTGCGCCGGCTTGAGAAACTAAAGAAATGTTTGTTAGGTTTACCCCACCATCAACTATAATGGCTAGGTTCAATCCTTGGTTTTTACGAAAACTCACAACCTCCTTTACTAGCTGAACAACCTGCCGATTAAAATCCTGCCCTTGAAAACCGGCTCTAACTCCCATTAACTGAATCACATCCAGCTTCTCCCATACCTTCGGTTCTATCTCGTCCAAAGGAGTAAAAAGATCAAGAGACAGTCCAGCTAAAAAATCATACCGTTTAACCTCGGTTACAAACTCTAAAGGATAGCTCATCTTCTCTACCTGACCAATAACCGCTCTGGTTGGCAAGCTTGTCTTGTGATCAATAATCTCATAAAGATAGTCCATCGGTTCGTCAACCATCAGATGAAAATCAGCCTTTAGCAAGCCGAAATCAAGTAGGGCAAAGTCAGCCGGGGTTAAGGTTAGGTTGTCGGCGTAGAAACCATCGATCACATCTAGGTGAACCCCGCTCACATCAAGTTTTTTTGCCTGCTTAAGCTGAGACTGGGCCTTTACGATGTCACCGGTTAAGATAGCTGGATAGATGGTCATAAAGAACGTCTTTCGTAACTTTCTATCTTTTTAATTCGGCGAACAAAGCGAGGCTCATAGGCTGGTTCTATCTGAATAAAGGTTAAAACTAGCTGCTTGGCTTGCTTAAAATCAAGCTTGTCTGCAGCCAAAGTTAGCACGTTTAACCCGTCTCGCTCTCTGCCATGAACCACCTCAAACTCTTGACAGGCGGAAGCTGCCCTTACCCCTTTGACTTTGTTGGCGGCCACGGTAACTCCTACGCTCGAACCACAGATAACCACCCCCAAACTACCTGGTTCGGTCACCACCGCTTCACCTACCGCAAAAGCAAAGTCTGGGTAGTCATCATCAGGATCAAGTTTATACGCACCATGATCCTTAACCTCAACAACCAACTTATTCTGCTGCTTTAACCACTCAAGCAACTGGTTTTTAAGCTCAAAACCACGATGATCAGCGCCAAGATGCAGAGTGACCTTTTTCATAATAAAAACTTAAGCTTGGTTTTAGCCGCTTGACTCATCATATCAGGAGTCCACGGCGGATCAAAGACCAAGTTTACCTTTATCTTTTCTTTAGACAGATCTTCAAGCTTAAGATCAAGTACAGTTTGAACCACCATCGCCTGAATCACCCCGGCTAAAGGACAGCCGGCTGTAGTTAAGGTTAGATCGATGTCTATCTTTAAAGGATCAAGCTCAACCGAGACATCATAAACTAGACCTAAGCTTACAATGTCTATGCCTAGCTCTGGATCAATAACTTTAGCAAGTTGATCCCAAACCCGTTTGACCAGTTCTTTTTTAGTCATCTTTTAATTTTAATTATAATAACAAAAACTCCCCTGAATAATCAGGGGAGTCTTATTCTAACTTAACAATCAACTCTTACTTAACCATTGACTCTAGCTTTTCTTAGAACAGGCATGCCGGTGCGCTTGGTCTCAACTACCTCGTAGCCCTCAGGCACCTCGTCTAAAGCACCGTCACGCTCATCTCGAGCAAAGTAGTAGATACGCTGCACTCGACCGTTCTTGAGTTTTACATCTTTGTAATGCAAAATGTAGGTCTGGCCTTTTGAGTTGGTGTAGGTATATGCCATATAGCCCTTTCTCTATCCCAACTTGTTGGGATAATATTTTATACCACTTTCTACTTACTTTAAGTGTAGCACACTCGGGTTACACTTCAAGTACCAGAGTTTATCTCTGGAGCAGGAATGATCGCGGTCATAACTGCTTGGTTTAGAACTTCCTCTGGTGACTGAGCGGTGCTGATAATTACTTCTATGGGTAAAGCCTGGATCGATAAAGAACCACTACCGATCATTCCACCTTTAACAAGCTTTAAGCGAGCAACTTGCTTAAAATCACCACTGTTTAAAGAACGAACCCAAAGAACATAGTCCAAATCATTCTTTGAACTAAGCTGAGTAATGGCACTAAACTTAAGTTGACCATCCTTTATAAAGTAACGTACGCTACCCATAGCTGGCTCTGACGAACTTGGCTCAAACGACACCTCTTGATAATCTTGGGTGCCTTTGATTAAACTCTGAGCCTCATCCTCAGTTAAGTTCTCAACCGAGATGCCTTCGGGCGTAATCTGCGGCGTGGGTCTGTTTGCTGCTCGCCAACGGAAAAACAAGATGCCTAAGATAAAAACTACTAAAAAAACTAAAAGGTAGGGAGTGTATTTTTTCATCTTGATCTTTAAGATAACCAAGAATCACTTACTTGTCAATAACTAAACATATCAAAAGCTAGTAATACTTTTCAAAGTGAATAAAACTATCATTAACTTGGTGTTTTTTCTTCAGCAGTTGAGTAACCTCCTGGATCATAGTTTGCCTGCCACAAAGATAAAAACCGGTCTGAGGCTCAAACTTATGAGCCAAGATCATGTCGGTTACGTGACCGGTTGAAAGAGGCCAGTCTCCCACCGGTTGCGAGATTACCGGATAAAACTCAAAGTTTTTGTACTGTTCGTTCAGGTTTTCAAAGTCTTCAAGCCAAAAAAGCTCGCTCTCATGCCTCATGCCCCAGTAAAGCCTAATTGGGCGTTTGTCTTGGCGGTCCACAAGTAGGTCATCTATCATACTCCTTAAAGGGGCGATGCCTGAGCCGGTACCTACAAAAACAAGCGCCTGCTCTTTACTTGATTGATCAACCACAAAGTGTCCTAAAGGACCTAACACTTTTATTTGATCTCCAAAGGTTAAGTTTTTAAGAAAACTGGTACCAACTCCTCCCGGAGCAAAATCAACCAAAAACCGAAAACCATGATTAAGGCTTGGTGGCGACGCAATCGAGTAAGCCCGTCTCTCTCCTTCAGGTGAAACCTGAATCGAGAGATACTGACCAGCTAAAAACTCAAAAGTCGGTGGCTCCTTAAGCTCAAAAGTAAGCTCCACATAGCGTGGATTAAACTCTTGTTTATCTTGAAGCACTGCGATCATCTGTTGTGGTTTGGGCAAGTTAGTTAGTCGTTTATCTGACATGTTTACTTTCCTTCTATCTTCTATCTTCTATCTTCTATCTTCTATCTTCTATCTTCTATCTTCTATCTTCTATCTTCTATCTAAAACATTTTACCTGAGATTCTGAAACGAGTTCAGAATGACATCATTACTGCCATCCCCCGTAGGGTAGCTCATTTTTAATTTTAAATTTTTTAATTCCTTAAGTCTTTCTCCCACTCTCTCCCATACCAAAGCCCCAAAGCCAACCTGACCACCGCAGCATATTCCTCTGTCCGAGTCACAAAGCCACGAGTCAAAATCCCAATACCACCCTGTTTTCTTTTAACATCGTCTCCTCCAAACATTTGGCTTAAAACCGGCCCCATCTCACCGCCAGCTAAAATCGGCTTGGCAATTCGCTCCGGCAGTCTAAAACGAGCGCCGTTAGCTTCAAACCTTTGCTTAGACAAACTAGCATCAAGCACGCAGGCCCAAACCGTAGTCCAGAGTTCACCCCTTTTCATCTCAAACACACCACCTTCAAGTCCAACAGCTAAAACCGGCCCTGTTTGATGGTAAGCAACCTCCCCAAGCTCGATCAGCTCTTGGCCAATGCTAAGCACGTTATAAGCTCGGTTGTAAGCACCTAAGCGAGTTTCTTTATCCGAAAAAGGTTGCTCGCCCACCTTGCTTTCAACCGCGGTGCCAACAACCTGTGCGTCTGGAAAGTGTTCGGCCAAGGCACTACGAGTGGCCTTAATCTTAACGGGGTTATCTGAACCTACAAAAACAGTCATTGTCCCCATACTTTAGCTAACTTCAACTAACTTATCAAGCACTCCTTGAAACACCTGCCAACCCAAATCAGCACACTTAAAACGACTTGGAGTGATAACTTCTAGACCAAGCTGCTTAAGAATATCCACAAGCTTAAGCTTCTTGAGCTTATCTAGACTCTTCAGTCCAGCAATCTCGCTCGCAATCGTCTCTATGACCGCTCGACTGATCGTACAACCTTGACCTTGCCACCTAACCTGGACAATCTCCTTGGTCTTTGGATTAAAAGTAACCGCCAAAGCTAACTCATCGTTAGCTAAAAGATCGCGTTTTTTAACTACTACATCAGGACTGCTCAAGATACCGCGATACTTTGGTCGTTTGGCTCGTTCTTCGATTAAAGCTTGGTAGTAGTCGATATTCATTTTAATTCTCAATTTTTGATTTTTAAATCATCTTCTGTTTTCCATTTAGTAGTATCTAGTATTAAGTATCCAACATCTAGTATCTACTAATGTCTGACTTCAAAAACCCTTCTTTAATTAACTCCACCGCTTGAGAACGTGAAAGACCCCGAGACACTAGATAAAAAACCTGTTCTTTATCCGGAGGAGCGATGCTAGCCGCATGGGAACAGACTACATCGTTGTTTAAGATCTCAAGTTCTGGTTTAGTCTCTACTTTGACTTTATCCGAAAGGACTAAAACTCTTTGTTCTAAAAATGCCTCAACTTTGCTTACCCCTTTCGGCACCAAAATCTTACCAAAAAACTTAAGTCTTGCTTGATCATCCACCACCCCCTTCATGCTGGTTAAAGAGGTGGTGTTTGGTGCCAAATGTTCTATAATTAACCGATACTCTTGGCTCTCACTACCCACCAACGACGTCCTAATGATAATTTTTAACTTTAAATTTTTAATCTTTAGTTTAAAGTTATACCCCCCGGGGGTATCTATAACCACCGGTTGAGTTGGGTGTTTAGTGATCTCAATAACTTTTTTTTCCATCTTCTTTCCTTCTATCTCCTATCTTCTATCTAATCTAGTATCCAAGCTCATCCCACGCTTCCCTCCATCTCCATGTCGATTAATCGATTCATCTCTACTGCATACTCCAAAGGCAATTTACGTACTAGATCAGCCACAAATCCGCTTACAATCATCTTTCGCGCACTTACCTCATCAATCCCTCGACTCATTAAGTAAAACAGCTGCTCCTCACCCACTTTTGAAACGGTCGCTTCATGCTGAAGTTTAACTTGCGAGTTATAAACTCGCTCAACCGGATAGGTGTTAGAGCGGGACTGATCATCCAGCAGTAAGGCATCACAAACTACCGTGTTTTGACTCTCAATCGCTTCCGGTCCAACCTGAATCAAGCCACGATAACTAGCTACTCCGCCACCTTTACTGATAGATTTAGAAACGATGCTTGAGGTGGTGTATGGTGCAAGGTGAATAGCTTTCGAACCAGTATCTTGGTGTTGACCTTTGCCTGCCAAAGCCATCGAGAGCATCTCTCCCTTTGCCCCTTTGCCGGCCAAGACAAACCCAGGGTACTTCATGGTCACCCTACTACCCATGTTAAAGTCGGTCCAGATCATCTCTCCTTCTGTTTCAACCCGCGACCGTTTGGTCACCAAGTTATAGACGTTCTTATACCAGTTCTGAACCGTGGTGTACTGACACCGCGCACCTTTTTTCACAAACACCTCCACCACCGCCGCATGAAGCGAGTGAGAAGAGAAGTTAGGCGCGGTGCAACCTTCAATGTAGTGAACCTTGGCTCCTTCATCAACGATAATCAAGGTTCGCTCGAACTGGCCTGCGTTTGGCGAGTTAATTCTAAAGTAGGTCTGTAAAGGTAGCTTAACCTCTATGCCTTTCGGCACATAAAGAAACGAACCGCCAGACCAAACCGCGGTGTTTAAAGCGGCAAACTTGTTATCGGCAAACGAAACCAACTTACTAAAATACTCCTTGACTAACTCTGGGTACTGTTTCAAACCTTCATCCATCGAAAGAAAAACCACTCCTTGTTCTTTAAGCATTGAACCTAAAGAACCGTAAACCACCTCACTATCATACTGAGCCTTAAGTCCAGCCAAGACGGCACGCTCGGCCTCGGGCACCTTTAGGCGTTCAAAGGTCTCCTTAACTTCATCTGGCACTTGATCCCATGAGTCAACCAGTTTATCCGTGGGCTTTAAGTAGTAGTGAATCTTATCAAACTCGATCTCACTCAAGTCAGGCCCCCAGGTAGGCATAGGCGAGTTGATAAAGTGTTTATAAGCCTTAAGCCTAAGCTTAAGCATCCAATCAGGCTCCTCTTTTAGCCTAGAGATTGTCTTTACCACCTCCTCCGATATACCGGGCTTACTCACAAAGGTGTAACCATCGGTAGCAAACGAAAATCCCGGCTCATAAACATCCGAGATAAGTTTATCTGCTGCCGGTGAGGTCTTCTTTTGAGTAAAACGCATAGGCCTAACTTTTAAGTTAACCGCTTAACCGCTTCATAAATAAAACCACCCGATGTACCTGCAAAACCAAAGTCAAGCTCATCTAAAACTCGATCTAGATCAACCCAGCGAAACTCCGAGTGCTCTTGACTGAGCCTAACCTGACTCATGAGTGCTGATGGAAGATTGACTTGCCAGATCACAATCACACTAAAGACCTGCCTCTTACTCTCAAAGTAGGTGCTAAAGTAAAGCGGTTGGTGACGATCAGACCAAAACTCACTCACTTTGAGCCCGGTTTCTTCTTCTATCTCACGCAGTAAGTCTAGTTCATGAGGGTTTTTGAGATCGCTAACCCCGCTTGGCCACTCGCTATTACCTCCCGGCAGGTCCCACTTGTTAGGGCGAGAAAAACTATTGCTTGCTCGCTTAAGCACCAATACCTTGCCATCTGCCATTAACAAGGCTTTTTGCAAGAGCTTGGTTTTTCTGGTTAGTTGGTGTTTCATCTTCTATCTTCTATCTAAAGCATTCTATTTGAGATTCTGTCCGCCAGAGTCGGATAATGCTCTACTTCCCTCCAGTATCCAGTATCCAGTATCCAGTACCCAAGCACCTAAAGCTCCTTATACCCTTCCTTCTCGAGTCTTTTTACAAGCTCCTTACCTCCAGAAGCAACAATCTTTCCGGACTTCATGATCAAGACTCTGTCTGGCTTAAGATAGTCTAAAACCCGCTGGTAGTGGGTGATTAAGAGCACTCCCAAGCTAAACTTCTTAACCGCCAACCTAACTCCATGCGCCACTACTTGAAGGGCATCGATATCAAGCCCAGAGTCCGTCTCATCCAAAACAGCATACCTAGGCTCAAGCACCAAAAGTTGCAAGATCTCCAGTTTCTTCTTCTCTCCCCCTGAGAAGCCTAGATTTAGAGATCGTTCAATCAACTTGGGATTTACTTCTAGCTGACTTGTCAAGTTAACCAAGTAGTCGTGAAACTCAATGATCGAGTCGATTCGCTTATGCGCTCTGGGCTTGGCTTTGGCAAAACGCGTCTGATAAGCCTCCCAAAGAAATCTTTCGTACCTAACTCCCTCAACCACCACGGGATATTGAAAGGCCAAAAACAACCCCATTTGAGATCTTTCGTCTGGAGAAAGCTCGTTCAAAGAACGATCATCGAGGGCAAGTCTACCTGACAGCACTTGGTAGTGAGGATGACCCGCCAAGGTGTAAGCCAAACTGCTTTTGCCAGAACCGTTAGGTCCCATCAAGGCTACAATCTCTCCCGAATTAAGTTCAAGACTTACCTTGTCTACCACTAGTTTATCCGCTACCTTAACCTTTAGTTTTTCTATTTTTAACATAGGTCCATTATACTACGTAAAGTAGCATGGCCAAAAACCAAACCTTATTAAGGTTTAAAACAATGAAAACTTACTTATAAGCTGTTGACGATCAGACAAGTCCAGTTTGCCGTCGCAGTTGAGATCGGCTTGTTCGTCAGTTTGAGATATCAATCGGGCAAGCTTTATATAGTCCCAAAGATCAACTCGACCATCTCGAGTTAGATCCGGCTGATTAACACATCGAGGTTCTTCTTGGTTTTGAGTCGGTTTTAACTCAAAACTCACAAAGTGGAAATAGACCGGACCAGGCTTAGAACCGGTCTTAATCAGGCTAATATCTCCGCCGCCTAAGCTGTTTTGAGCCTTAAAACCAACAAGCTTAACCGTCTCCTCTCGCCAGCGGTCACTGCCGTTTAATTGAAACTCCTTGGTCTTTACTCCCGAGTCAGTCAAGTACTTTAAAGCCCATTTCTTGCCCTGATCAGGGGCCTTGCCGTCATAAAAAACCACCTTCAACTTAGGTTCACTTGGCAATCTTGAGCTTAAACGATCATCAAGGTCAAGCGTTATCTCTTTATACCTCTCAGAAATCTCTCGAGTGTAGGCCCCGCGCCAGTCATTTCTTGGGCCGACCCAACCCACCTTGTTCGGCCGATCGTCCCCAAGTCTCTTGGCCTCACCACTTAGCTCTGCTCCGTAATGACCATTATCATCCTTATGACCCTTAACCGGGTAGTCAAAACGATCGATCGGCGTAAGATAGAAATCAAAGTCAAAGTTATCACCACAGTAACGGTTTAGCGAGGTGCGAAAAGCCACCCAAGCATCTGGAGTGGTCTGAGGCGTCTTACCTAAGTACTTAGCCGCAAACTGCCAAGCGTCCAGGTCTCGCCACTGCCACTGAGGATTAGTCTGACCCGTTCCCCAAGTCTGCCACTTAAGGTTAATGGACTCAGAGTAAGGTGTGATGATCGAGGCTTTTTTAGAAAGAGCGTTAAGTACCGACCACCAGGTGTAACTACGCTGATCAAGGTTTTGATGGTCACCTAAAAGCCCCCGGCGATCAGACCCAAGATGAGGCTCAAACGAACTAATCACCTCTTCACCATGAAGTCTAGAAGCCATCCAGTGAGAACGATAGGCTAGCTCGTTATCAAACTTGTCGGCACACTGACCCCCAATCGAGCTACCACTAGGAAAGTCCGCCGACAAACCAGAGTTATGAAACCCAACGCCATCTTTAAGCGCTGCTTGCACTCGAACAATGTTCTCGTTATGGCTTAACCAAGTACCGGTAGTGATCACCACCAAGTTCTGCTTCTGATCAAAAGCTTGGCTATAAAACCGAATCAGCTTCTGGTTAAACTCACTCCAATTATTTGAGGTATAGCCCTTATGACTGTAAGCTGCTTTCTCTGCTTTTTTAAAACAGTAAACATCGCTAGAGGGTTGTGGCTTGGGTTCACCATTAAATCCAGGCGCAATCATGATC
>WFTH01000025.1 GCA_015485595.1 Candidatus Microgenomates bacterium | reverse complement strand
CTGGTATACCAACATACCGACCAGGATTTAAGACATAGTCCATTTCTCTAACTTCGTCTAAAGTAGCAGATTTACAAAAACCAGGAATATCCTTATATTCTAAACTACCTTGACGCCAATAATGGTAGGTGTCTGCAATTTTGCGAATATCTTCATCATCAAAAACGCGAGTACGACGATTGATAAGGCGACCTAAATTTTTAGCATCAATGAAAAGAATCTCTCCCTGATGGCTTCTATCACGATTAAAACCCGCCTCTTTTTTAGAAAGAAACCAAAGCGAAGCGGGAATTTGAGTATTGAGGAAAAGTTTTGGAGGAAGGTTAACGATACAGTCAACCAGTCCTGCTTCAATAATGTTTTTGCGAATTGCATCTTCTCCAGAAGTTTTAGAAGTTAGAGAACCCTTGGCTAAAACAAAACCGGCCACACCTTTGGGACTTAAGTGATAGATAAAGTGTTGCACCCAGGCAAAATTGGCATTACCTACAGGAGGCACGCCATACTGCCAACGCACGTCGTTGCGAAGTAGTTCGCCGCTCCAGTCGCTGTCGTTAAAAGGTGGATTAGCTAAGATAAAATCTGCTTTAAGATCTGGATGAAGATCTTTTAAGAACGAGCCTTCGTTGTTCCATTTAACTTGAGACCCATCAATACCGCGAATAGCTAAGTTCATCCGACAAAGCTTCCAAGTGGTTTGGTTGCTTTCTTGACCGTAAATAGAGATGTCATCCCTCCGTCCTTGATGACTGCGAACAAACCGATCACTCATAACAAACATGCCGCCACTGCCGGCACATGGATCATAGACTCTGCCTTTGTAGGGTTCTATCATCTCCACCAAAAGTTTCACGATTGATTTAGGTGTGTAAAACTGACCACCTTTCTTACCTTCAGCCAAAGCAAATTGGCCAAGGAAGTATTCATAAACACGACCTAAAATGTCCTTCACACGAGAAGCTTCATTCCCAAGCGCAATATCTCCAATCAAGTCAATTAATCCTCCTAGAGAACGCGGGTCTAGATTTGGGCGGGCATAAACTTTGGGTAAAATTCCTTTAAGACTTGGGTTTTCTTTTTCTATGAGCTCCATAGCCTCATCTATATCTCGTCCAATACTTGGCAGTTTGGCGCGAGCATGAAGATAGGACCAACGGGCTTTTTCCGGGACCCAAAAAACATTTTGAGCGCGATACTCATCTTTGTCCTCTGGATCTGCCCCAGCATACTCGCCTTTGCCTTCTTTAAGCTTTTGATAAAGCTCCTCAAATGAGTCGGAGATGTACTTTAAAAAAATCAGACCCAACACCACATGTTTATACTCTGCCGCATCTATATTTTTTCTTAACTTATTCGCAGCTTTAAAAAGTTGGGCTTCAAAATTATTTAAGGTGGAAGTTTTTGGGGAAAATGTCTTTTTTTGCATGGCTTTATTATAGCGTAGTTTAGAAAAAACTAGGTTACAAAAATCGCTTAAGACTTGTATGCCCTTCGCTTACCACAATTAAGTGATCTAAAAGGTTTATGTTTAAAATGTTTCCAACCTGAGCAAGAGTTTTAGTAAGCTGAATGTCGTTAGGAGACGGAGTTAAGTTCCCCGACGGGTGATTGTGCGCTACGATTACGCTAACAGCCTTGTGTTTTATAGCAGGGTAAAACACTTCTCTAGGATGAACTAAACTAGCATCCAAAGAACCAATAGAGATGGTTTCTGTGGTAATTAGTTTGTGCTCTGCATCTAGATAAAGTGCCACAAAGTACTCCCGTTTTTTATCTTTTATAAAAGATAATACTTTTACAGCATCTTCTGCTGAGCGGATGCACAAGGCTTGCTCCTGAGGATTAGCTCGTTTGGCGAGCGCAAAAGCCGCCATGATCGTGGTCGCCCGGCTGACACCCACTCCTTTTAACTTAGCCAACTCTTTAAATTCCAGGTTGGCAAGTTCTTTTAAAGAGTAGCGTTTAAGTATCCGTCTGGCTACATCTAGAGCGCTTTTGCCGGCATAACCAGTGCGCAACAAGATCGCCAGCAGCAGCTCATAATCTTTAAGTGCCTGCGGGCCGTCTAAGGCTAGTCTCTCCCTCGGGCGCTTAAACTTTGGCAGATCAGTAATTTTTGGCATACCGCCAAGTTTAGCAGTCAATTGTTGCAAAAAGGTTGCAAATGGGAGGGGAATGATCAAGCTCCAAGCACCAATCTGCCAGCTAGCGGAACAAACAAGAGCCAACTACCAATAATCAATGATCAAAATAGATAAACAACGCTAATAGAAATAACGAATCACCAAATTCGAAATCAGAAACTGTTTCGTTATTCAAACATTCGTTATTC
>WFTH01000024.1 GCA_015485595.1 Candidatus Microgenomates bacterium | reverse complement strand
GTTTTAAAATTGCTTTTAAAGTGCCCACTTTCAGTGGCTTGTTATGATTAGGGATAACAGTTCTTCTGCCATCTGGGTGAGTAAACACCACGTGACTGCCACGTCCATGTCTTGCTTGAAATCCATGCTTGATGAGTAACTTTTCTAGTTTTTTGGGTCTTACGAGAGGAAAGTTTCCCATTTCAAACAAAGTTAAATGATTTAGGCTTGGGCAGAGAGACTTGGGTTAAAATGTCTTGACTCGGGTTGTCTGTTGGTACCGGTAAACTGTCTGCTTCCAGGCTGGCAACATAAGCCTGGATTGCGCCTTTTATGTTTTGGATGGCTTCTTCTACAGTATCACCTCCATCAGCCACACCTAAAGTAGGACAAAAAGCAGTAAATCCAGGTTTACCGGTACCGGTTTCTACGTCTGGTTTAACGATTACGTGGTAGTTAAGTACGTTTGTTTTCATAGGTTGAAGATTATTATAACGCAAACTAAAGGTGAAATCAAAAATATTAAGAGTCAAGATCAAGTTTCGTTATTTGATCCGTCAGCTGGCGGATTTGTTATTCGTCATTTAATTTAGAGCTGTTTGATAAATTGGTTCTTGGTTATTGTTTGATATTTGTCTCATTGATGAATTGGTTATTAAAGTGTGCTTCTGGATTCCCCACTCACTTCGCTCTGCTTTGCACAAGCTTCGCTCGGGAGAATGACAGCCTCACACTAAATTTGTCCCGTCCTTCGTCTATGTTCTCCCGAGTTAATTAAACCACACTTTTTATATTTTTTCCCTGATCCACAAGGACAAGGGTCGTTGCGACCAATCTTAACTTTTTTCACACCTGGGTTGGGTTTAGCATCAGCTTTAGCTGTTTTTAAAGCCGCAGCTAGATCACCTAAGTTCCCTTGAGTGATTTGAGGTACAGACTCAGGCGAAGGCACGGTAGCATCGGCCACCTCTTTAGCTAGCTCTTCATGAATATCATCTTTTTGCTTGATGATCTTAGTTGGTTGCTTAGGTAGGCCAAAGCTAGGTTGAGCCCTAAAGATGCGTCTGGCAATTTCGGACTCGATATTCTGAAGCAGGTTCTCAAACATAGCAAAGGCCTCTTTTTTATACTCAGATAAAACTGTGCGCTTGTCTCCTCGCATCCAGATACCTTCTTTTAAAGCCTCCATAGCATCTAGGTGATCCATCCATTTCTCATCTAGAGTAGAGAGAGTAACTAAGCGTTCTAGTTGCCTTACTACCGGAGAGCCCAGAGTTTGCTCCTTCGCTTCATAGGTTGAGTGAGCGATCTCCTTTAGCTTGTTGGCAATCTCTTGAACCCCACTAAGACCACTAATGTCCTGAGCTATTTTTTCTAGCGAAGCATCATCAAACGGAATAATCTTGGCAAACTCTTTCACAATGGTGCGGTACTCAGCTTCGGTGTAGTCAACGGGAGCGTTTAGGGTTACGATCGCCTCGATCTCTTTGTCTACATAGTCCAAGATCTGTTCTTTTAGGCCTTCAGTTTCCTCGTCTCCTGCCTCGACCGTACCTTCCTTTAACAAGCGCCGACGTCGGTCGTAGATAATCTCTCGCTGTTTGTTCATCACGTCGTCAAACTCAACCAAGCGCTTTCTTTGGTCAAAGAAAAAACCCTCAACCTTCTTTTGGGCTGACTCGATGGACTTGGCCACCATACTGTTCTCTATTGGTTGACCTTCGTCGATCTTTAAGAAGTCCATCATCTTTTTTATCTGCTCACCTCCAAAGATGCGCATGATCTCGTCCTCCAAAGAGACAAAAAACTGAGAGGCTCCCGGATCTCCCTGTCGGCCAGCTCGACCACGAAGCTGATTATCGATCCGTCGCGACTCATGGCGCTCGGTTCCTAGAATGTAAAGTCCACCTAAGGCAACTACCTCATCATGAGCTTCCTGCCATTTTTCTAGAGCTTTTTTATAGTCTTTAAGTTTGTAGTTGTTTGGATTAACTGAAGGGGGAATGTTTAGCTCTTTAGCCAGTTTCTTAACTTCAGGAGAGAGTTTTTTTTCTTTAGTTAAGCGTTTTTTGCGAAAATCCTTAAGCTCTGGTTTGGCGCCACCTAGAACAATGTCCACACCACGGCCAGCAATGTTAGTCGCTACGGTAATGGCACCTTTTTTACCAGCGTCAGCAATAATAAAGGCCTCTTTCTCATGGTTTTTAGCATTTAGGACTTGATGAGGGATGCCTTTTCTTTTTAAGAAGTTGGCAATGACTTGATTATGGGTGATCGACCTGGTTCCAATTAGCACCGGCTGACCCTTTTTATGAAGTTTTTCCACTTCCTTGGCAATCGCGGAGTACTTGGCGGCGGTAGTTTTATAGACCACATCGGTCTTGTCTTTACGAATCACCGGCTTGTTAGTGGGGATAACCACCACGTCCAGGCCATAGATCTCTTTAAACTCCTCGGCCTCGGTAGCGGCGGTGCCGGTCATGCCGGAGAGTTTTTTGTAAAGCCTAAAGTAGTTTTGAATCGAGATGGTAGCCAAAGTGCGAGACTCCTTCTGAACCTGGACTTGCTCTTTGGCCTCGATGGCTTGATGTAGGCCGTCTGAGTAACGCCGACCAAACATCAAACGGCCGGTGTGTTCATCTACAATAATAACCTTGTTATCCCTTACGATGTAGTCTTTGTCTCTTTCAAACAAAGTAGCCGCTTTAAGGGCTGTTTCGATATGATGAATGGTATCAAAACTCTCTTCGTAAAGGTTTTTTACTCCTAGCTTGCGCTCTAAGCGTTTAACACCTAGGTCGGTTAAGGTGGCGGTCTTGGCTTTTTCGTCTATGGTGTAGTCTACATCCTTGGTTAAGGACTTGACCATCTGAGCATAGCGATAGTACTTGTCAGTCGCCTCGCTTTCTGGGGCGGAGATAATTAGCGGGGTTCTGGCCTCATCGATCAAGATTGAGTCGGCCTCATCCACGATAGCGAAGTAGTGAGCATTCTCTTCTCTTTGGACCATCTGTTCCAGGTGTTGCACCATGTTATCTCTTAAGTAGTCAAAGCCAAACTCGTTGTTGGTGCCGTAGGTAATGTCTGCTAGATAAGCGTCCTTGCGCATGATCGGTCTAAAGTGTTCAAGCCGTTCATCTCCTCTATCCTCGCCCTCAAACTCTGGATCATAAAGGCCAGATTTGTCGTGGATAATAACGGCGGTTTTAAGACCTAGAAAATGGTAGATCGGTCCCATCCAGCCAGCGCCGATCTCTGCCAGGTAGTCATTAACGGTCACTAAGTGTGCGCCTTTACCTAAAAGCGCGTTTAGATAAAGTGGCAAGGTAACCGTAAGCGTCTTACCTTCACCGGTCTTTTGTTCGGTAATCTTACCCTCATGCAAGGCGATACCGGCCAAGAGTTGAACGTCAAAGTGACGCATGCCTAAAGTTCGGCGCGAGACCTCTCGCACCGTGGCATAAGCCTCTGGCAAGATCTCGTTTAGGATCGCCTGATCATCTAACCCCTGCTCTTTTTTTGTTTTGATGATGTCTTTAAATTTTTTGGTTTGTAAAGCTAGCTTTTTGTCACTTAATTTTTTAATCTTTGGCTCAAGTGCGTTTATCTGATCCACCACCTTTTGGTAGCGTTTTAAGTGTTTTTTATTTTCGTCAAAAAGTGAGTTTAAAAACTTTAGCATAGAGAAGCTATTATATAGCGGTTAAGGTTAAAGTTTAAGGGCTAAATAAAGGGAGAAAGTTTACTCCGACGAGGGGGGAGTCATTCTGAATTTATTTCAGAATCTTATCGTTAAGATACTAGATACTGGATAATAGTTTACTTCGATGTCGGGAGAATCCAGTATCCAATATCCAGTATCTAATGTTTCTTGACTTTTTTATCTTTTCTTTATACTGATTGATGTAGTTTGATGCAAAAAAACCAAGGGAGGTATAAAAATGCCGCACGATAAAAAAGAGAGGCAACTAAATGTGGTTTTGGTAGAAGATGATGAGGAATACATTAAAACGTTTAGAGGAATTTTAGAACACAAGGGTATTACTGTAGCTATTATTTTAAAAAGCGTAGAAGAAGTCGAAAAAGCTCTAAACGAAGCTATGTTGGCTAGTATTCATGCAGTATTTGTAGATGGCAATTTATCCCCTGACAGTAGTGGTGGGTCCGATGGGGTTTTTGTGGCCCATAAGATAAAAGAAAAACACCCAAATATAGTTATCATTGGTAACTCGTCTAACTCCTTTTCAGACCCAACCGCAATCGATTATGACTTTAGTAAAAGAATAAGGTTATCATACGAAGAGTCTGAAGTTTTTCTTAGAGAGGGAATTTACAATCTGGTTGAAGAGAAAGCAGAGACGATGAGTTAGGTACATAGTTAACAGGATTATAGTTTATAAACTATTAAAGATTTCAGCTAGATCATAAGTGGTAATGTCAGAACTTACTCCAGTTAATAAGGGATTATTTTCTTGGGTTAAGAGAGAACTCGAACAATATAACGATTTAAGCTCTGGAGATTTACTTTTAATCTGGTTGGTAGTAGATCTTTTCCTAGATGAATACGAAAAACGTCAGGAAAAACCTGTGTCAGTGGAACCAACTATTCACTGGTATGCTTGGCATATATCGTTTGTGGCCAACAGACTGGCTGTGTTATTTGGTTTTAACCATTCCTCTAAACAGGAAGAAGCGATAGGCATTGTGAAGTCAGCAGCGATTGATCATCCTAGTTTAAACAAACATCTACTTAGGCACCATAAAAGTTAAGATTTGATGTCTCCATAACATGCAGTACTGCTGATGTCGACAACTCATCAGTCTATCATCTCATAGCAACTTACTTTCTTAGCCTTTTTTAATTGTAAACCTTTTTTGTAAACACAATGGTAAACTGTGTCTACTAAAAAACTAAGTTGACTTATTGTTGTTTATATGCAACAATATTGTTAGTTTAAATGAAAAAGAGAATTATTTTTGACGAACGAGCCAGGCGGGAAATAGACAGCTTTCCAATTG
>WFTH01000023.1 GCA_015485595.1 Candidatus Microgenomates bacterium | reverse complement strand
GTGTATCACAGCGCCAGCAGTGTGGGTACTTGTGCTTTAACTTCTTTTTAGCAAAGAGTTTATTATGGTGAGCTAACCACTTAACAATCTTAACATCTGTTCTGGTCGGATCTTCTTTAGGTTTAACCTTCATGCTAGCAAAGTCAGTCACCTCATCTACAAACTTGCCTTCAAGGTTAACATGGTGAATTAAGGGCACCCCTTCTCTTTTACCTAGGTTAAAGTCATCCTCGCCAAAAGCCGGAGCAATGTGAACGATACCGACACCGTCATCGTCCGAGACAAAATCAGCAGTCACGACCCGAAAAGCATTTTCTGTCTTGGCAAAGTAAGGAAAAAGTGGTTCGTACTTTAAACTAACTAAATCTTTACCCTTAAACTCAGCTACGATCGTAACCGGATCATCACCTAAGGTGTCTTTTAGTCTAGACTTGGCCATAAGGTAAAGGTTGTCTGGTTCTTGGCTGGCGAACAAGACATAGGTCATCTCTGGATGAACTGCCAAAAGTACGTTACCCGGTAAGGTCCAAGGCGTAGTGGTCCAGGCCAAGGCGTAGATGTTCTTGTCTTTTACCACCTTGCCTAGTACTTCTTGGGCGTTAGTGAGCTTAAACTTAGCAATGACTGAGATGTCGGTGATCTCCTTATAGCCCTCGGTTACTTCTGATTGAGACAGGGTGGTTTCACAGCGCGGACAGACATGAATCGAACGGTAGTCATAGTAGATTAGCCCTCGATCGTAAAGCTCTTTAAAGACCCACCAGACAGACTCCATAAAAGATAGATCCATGGTCTTGTAATCATTCTCCATATCCACCCAACGACCTAGTCGGCGAATGATCTTTTTCCACTCATTAACATAACTTAAGATTTTGCTCTCACAGGCTTGATTAAACTTATCAACACCTAGCTCCTCGATCTCCTTTTTACTTTTTATACCCAGTTCTTTCTCGGCAATGTTCTCGATCGGCAGGCCATGGCAGTCCCAGCCCCACTTACGTTCAACTCGCCTACCCTTCATGGTAAAGTAACGGGGAATAATGTCCTTAATGGTGCTAGCCACAATATGACCATAGTGTGGTAGACCGGTAGCAAACGGTGGTCCATCATAAAACACGTAGGACTTATCTTCTGGCCTTAAGTCGATCGACTTCTGAAACGCATCCGTCTCTTCCCAAAACTTAATCACTGTTTCTTCTAGCTTGGCTAAATCTGGGTGTGGGGGGAGATCTTTTAGTTTTAAGCTTGTCTTGACTGCTTTTGACATATAATGGATATTATAAGAGATTTAAGAAAAAAGAGCAAAGGAAAGGGATTAGAAGACTTATCGAAATAGAAGGTTTACTTCTGCCTCATGAAGGCTGGGATCTCAAACTCATCCTCATCTAGATCAACAGGCAGCTCGGAATCTTTTTTCTCTTTTACCTCTTCTTTTTGCTCGGTTTGAGATTGATCAGTTGTTAATGGTTGAGTAAAACCACTTGGCGCTTGAGTAAATAGTGCCGGGTCTCCAGTAGGAGTAACGTTTGTGGTGGTTTCCAACTTTTCTTTGGCTTCTTTGGTGTAGGCGCCAAACATAGGCTTTCTGCCCAGGCGATAGCGATCTTCATCAAAACCGGTGGCGATAACCGAGATCTTAATCTTATCTCCCATCTCGTTATCAATACGCGAACCAAAGATGATATTTGCATCTGGCGCAGCTGCAGCTGAGATGATAGCCGAGGCCTCGGCTACCTCGCTCATGGTCATATCCGGCCCGCCAATAATGTTATAGAGAATGCCTTGAGCGCCATCGATCGAGATCTCCAATAATGGAGAAGCGATGGCCATACGAGCAGCGGTGGCTGCCCGGTTTTCTCCACTGGCCTCGCCGATGCCCATTAAAGCTGAACCAGAGTCTGCCATGATGGTCTTTACATCGGCAAAGTCCACATTTACCAGTCCAGGGACAGTAATAAGATCCGAGATACCCTTGACGCCCTGACCTAGAACATTGTCTGCCAGTTTAAAAGCATCGATTAAGGTCATCTTTTTATCTACCACCTCCATTAGGCGTTGATTAGGAATTACGATCAAGGTGTCTACTTTATCTCTTAAATCTTCGATGCCGACCTCAGCTGCCTCCATGCGCTTTCTGCCCTCAAAGTTAAACGGCTTAGTTACTACCGCCACAGTCAGAGCTCCACTTTCTTTAGCTATCTCGGCTATGATCGGTGAAGCGCCGGTACCGGTGCCTCCACCCATACCGGCAGTGATGAAGACCATGTCTGTGTCAAACAGAAGATCTTTAATCTTGTCGTATGACTCCTCGGCGGCCTCTTTTCCTACTTCCGGATCAGCTCCGGAACCCAAACCCTTGGTGTGATTTGAGCCGATCTGAAGCTTGGTCTCTGCTTTGGAAGTTAGAAGAGCTTGAGCATCGGTGTTTATGGCAATAAACTCAACATTTTGAATTTGACCAGAATCGATCATGGTGTTTATGGCATTTCCACCACCACCACCAACACCTATGACCTTGATCTTAGCAAAAGTAGTATTGGTTGGTTTAACGAGTGCCATGATTTTATTGATTTTAAATTAAAAATTAAAAATGTAAAATAAAAGTTTTAAGTAAAATTATTTCAAAGTGTATCATTTATTTACGAATAATCAACCATTGGTCGTTGAGTTTACTCTTCACTTCTTGGGAGAATGGTGCTGACTAGGCCGGCTAGAGTCTGTTTTAACTTGTTTGGATTAAAGATTTGGGCAAAGTTTAGGTTAAAACCACCGCTACTTCTAGCCTGGCCATATCTGTGAGCATAGTGTATCAGCCCTAAAGCGGTGGTCATAGGCAAGTCATAGATCTCGTTTGTAACTCCAGACAAAGTGTGAGGTTGGCCAATCTGAGCTGGTAAACTCAAAACCTGTTTTGCCACATGGGTTAGTCCGATAGTTTTTGCTCCTCCTCCTGTAATTACTAAACCAGCCGGCACCCTGTCTAAAAGACCGTGTTTTTCTAGTGTTTCACCAATTAGAATCATGATCTCTTTAATTCTAGGATAAATAATGCCTTCAACCACTCTTTTTTTGGACAGGATGGTAGGCTCTTGAGTAATTCCAAGTTCTAGGAGATTAAGCTCGTCGGCTTTTTTCTTTCTTTTGGCAAACTCTGACTTAGTCTCGCTTGGCTTTTGTCTTATTGGCTTTAAGATCTCTTCGGCGTTGTTTGAAAGATAAAGCTTAAGCTGTTCTGCCTGTTCCAGGCTTAAGCGACAACCTAGAGCAATATCTTGGGTGATATGCCTGGCTCCAACCGGTAAAGAAACAGAGAGCTCAAGGGAGTTTTCAACCCAGATAGCCAAATCCGTTGAACCAGCACCCAAGTCCACTACTACGGACCCTAGCTCTTTTTCGGTCTCGGTTGAGATAACCTCGCTATTAGCCAATCCAGCAAAAACAAACTCTTCCACTTCCACTCCTAGCTCGTTCACACAGCGCTCCATGTTTTTTAAAACGATGGTTAGAGCAGTAATCATGTGAGTCTCAACTTCCAGACGAATACCTGTCATGCCGATCGGATCTTTAATACCCTCTTGGGAATCAATTTTGTAGCTTTTGGGAATAGTGTGAATAATCTCTCTATCGGTGGGCAAAGAGATGGCTTGAGCCGCCTCGATCACTCTGTCGACATCTAGTTGGCTGACTTCTTGGTTAGGAGAAGAGATAGCTACAACACCTTTTGAGTTTTGAGACTTAATGTGGCTGCCGGATACACTCAGGTAAGCACTTTTAATTTCCAACCCAGCCATACGTTCGGCAGCATCTAAGCTTTTGGTAATGCTTTGAGTCACTTGTTCCAGGTTTATAATCTGGCTACGCTTAACGCCTTTTGATGGCTCAGCCGCCAGTCCCACTACTCTGGGTAAATTAGTTTCTGGGTCGACTACAGCAATAACCGTGGCACACTTGTCTGTACCGATATCGATAGCGGCGATTACTTTTTGACTTGCCATAGTGAGTATACTACCATCATAACAAATTTATTCCCGATACAACACTGGGAGTTTAAATCTTAAATCAATAACCATGTTTTGACCGGTCTGCTTTAGTTTAGCAAATTGGGTTGAGTTTAGAACAGCCTCTAAACCAAGCGTGGGTTGATTTTTTTTTAGACTTACTCTTAGCTTAGATTGTAGCCCTGGCAACTCGACTTCGGCGGTTAAGTTTGGTTTTGGATGAATGACGGCAGGATAGAGATTAAGCCTCTTAAGTTCTTGACTTAACTTGGAAAGCGCTTGATGATTTTGTTTTAGCAGATCTTTAAGATCTTCTTTTGTTTCTACTACAGGTAGATTTTTGAGTGTTTTACTTTGGTTAGCTATGCCTAGACTTGAGATGCTAAGCAGTTGATC
>WFTH01000022.1 GCA_015485595.1 Candidatus Microgenomates bacterium | reverse complement strand
GCTGGTGAGTCTCTAAGCAAAAACTTCAAACCCCTGCCTGGTCGCGGTCGGATCTTAAAAGGCATTCACCGCTCCACCATCATCGACGCTTCCTATAACGCCCAACCAGATGCAGTTTTAGCTAATCTTAAACTACTTAAACAAATTAAAGCCAAGGGTCGCAAGCTGGCTGTTCTAGGTGATATGCGTGAGCTGGGTGAGTCGAGCAAACATTGGCATGAAAAAATTGCTGATGAAACGGTAAAAATCGCTGATGAGATTATCCTAGTTGGCCCGATGATGCAGCAGTTTTTTCTATCCCAAGCCATAAAGCAAGGTTTTGACAAAGATAAAATCCATCATTTTGAAAACACCTACCAAGCGGCTTTGTTTTTAACAAAGATGATTAAGCCACATGATGTTTTGCTAGTGCAAGCTTCCCAAAACACGCTTTTATTTGAGATTATTGTCAAAGAAATTTTAAGCGATGAGGAAGATTCAGGTGAGGTTTTAGCCCGCTGGCGCTCACCATACTGGAAAAAAGAAAGAGAGAAAATTACAGATGCGAGTGATTAGGAATAAACTTTTACATCACACTAAAACTACAGATTTAACTATCAATTGGAAATAAAAATGACAAATAACGAATTTCGAAACTCGAAACAGTTTCGTTATTTAAGTATTTGTTATTCGTCATTTAATTTAGCATTGTTTGGTTTTTGATCATTGATAATTGTTTGAAATTTGTTTATTTGGTGCTTGGTAATTAATACCCTGGATTCTCTACTCGCTTCGCTTAAGCGCAAGCTTCGCTCGGGAGAATGACATGAAGGTTCTCCTGAATAAATAATGACAACGCCTAACATTTGCTTTAAAATGAACTTTATGCTTAAAAAACTCAAGTTTTTACTTGTAGCCCTCGTTTTTCTCTCATTGCCATTTCTAGCCCCATCAACGATACAAGCCGAAAAGTCTTATTCAATTGATAAAGTCGACATTGACATCACCCTAAATAAAAACGGCTCTGCTCACGTAACAGAAACCAGAACCTACAACTTTAACGGCAGTTTTACTTATGCTTACGAGTACATCTCAACCACACTTTCTGATAAAACCCAAAAACTGCGCAATGAACCGTACAAACTAGCTAACTTTCAGGTCTCAAACGTAGATGAAAAACCTACACCTTTTAGAAAACTAACTGACGATGAGGCAAGCTCTGCAGATAACCAGAGACCAAAAAACACTTTTTACGTTAAGGATGAGGGAGATAGGGTGTATGTGAAGTGGTTTTATAGAGCCAGTGACGAAACCAAGACTTTCAGACTTGAGTACGATATCCTAAACGCAATTACTTTACACAAAGATGTGGCCGAGTTTTACTGGGTGGCAATCGGTGATGACTGGGGTGTAACACAACATAATATTAACACTCAGGTCCATTTACCAGATGGTATTGCCGATGATCAAATTCAGGCTTGGGCTCATGGTCCCTTAAGTGGTCGGGTAGCTATTCCTGAAAACAACCTGGTTACCTTTACTTTGCCACAACTTTATTCTGGTAAAAAATTTGAGTTAAGAATTATTACTCCAAAAGATACCTTTCACTCAGACACCGCCGGCTTGGTAGATAAACAAACAATTTTAGACCAAGAAAACACCTACATTAAACAAACCGAGGCAGAAATTGAAAAGGTTAAAAATCTGGATGCGCTTGCAGCGATTGTTAACTGGCTGTTGGCTGCTGTGGGTTTGGTGGCACTTATATTTTTAGTACGTTCATTTCTTAAAAAGAGTAAAAACCCTAAACTGCCTACGGTCAATCAAGCAGGCACACTCTGGGAACCACCAGGGGATCTAAATCCCATTTTGGTAGACCAGCTTATAAACGCCAGCAAAAACTTTAAACCCAAGGCTCTGGCTGCCGCAGTGGTAAACTTGGTTCGAAAAAGATACTTTAAGATTGTTAGATCGGACAAAAAGCATGGTTTTTTAAGCAAAAAATACAGCTACTACTTAGCGCGTGCTAAAACTCAACTACCACCAAAAATAGACGGGATAGACCAAGCTGTAGCTGAGTTTTTAAACAAGATGCGGTGGCAAGAGATAAAGATTCAAGGCAAGTTAGTCTCCACGCTTGATTTAACAAAGATTAAAACCTGGATTAAAAGCCACCCAGAAAACAGCCGGCTTTTTTTAGAAAATCTGAAAGACAGCGGGGTTAACCGGCTTATAAAACAAAACTTGCTAGAAAAACCAGCGCACGAAACAAACTACTTACTTTACCTGTTGATCTTCATCCCGATTTTAGTTGCAAGTGGCATGATCACTGTTTTTGCTCCCAACCTATTCTTTAGTAGTCAAATCATAACCGGCATGCTGGTTACGGTTACTGTTGGCACAGCTGGACTGATTCTAACCACCATCTTTGAGGGTAAAAAAGACAAATGGACAGAAAAAGGTGCTTTGGAAGCAGCCAAGTGGCTGGCTTTTAAAAAACACATGAAAGACTATGCCAAAACTAAAGAATATCCGATTGATTCAGTTATCTTGTGGGAAAAGTACCTAGTTTACGGACTTTTATTTGGTATCTCAACCAAAGCGCTAGCGCAACTGCCGGTTGCTTTTCCAAAAGATGAAATGCAGGTGGTTGCCACATACTGGGGATTAAGCAGTTTAGATAACTTAAG
>WFTH01000021.1 GCA_015485595.1 Candidatus Microgenomates bacterium | reverse complement strand
TCTGGCCGGACCTTTAAACCATTTTTTAGAAACCCTGGTAGCCTCAACCCAGCTCAAGAGCAAGTTTCTTGGTTGGCATAAAATCTCCTGGATTGTCTGCACTGCCTGCTGATTGAGCCTAGTTACTTCATCCTTGTTTTGAGTTGGATCATTACTTTGTCCTACCGGTATAAGCTTAAGTTTAAATTTTTGTTTATCTTGGCCTGCCATCCACTTGCGGATCTTGTGAATTATCTTAGTGGCAAAACCTACTTCGCCAGTAAGAACCTTGCGGGAGGCAATTACATGAGCTTCTTGAAAGTTAACCCCTTCTACGAACAGATAGTTTAAAAAAGCCATCATTAAGCGCTGATCAGACATTGACTCATGAGGAAAAAGGGACATCATAACACTTTTGTCTTTTTCCATTGCTTCTTTCAAGCAAACCAAAGCAAATTCAGAAACTTTTTCTTGAGAGACAGATAACTCAACCGTGCTATCTACTAAAAACTTATACAGCACCCAACCAATAAAATGGTCCATACGTGACTGAAACCACTCCTCTGGCTGCGGCAAACCCAACCGCAAGCTAGGACTAAAAATTTCCTCTGGATCTGGTCGTTCATCTCTCTCTATCATACTTTGATATATTCTATACCAACCCCATTTGCCAAGTAAACCAACTGGCGGTATACTTATTAGTTAGTAAATCAATGTTAATAAGCTAACTTTTAAGAAAGGATATTTACCATGACACTTATTATTGTTATCGCGCTGATTGCCCTAGCAGCTTACGCTATTACTACCTATAACAGTCTTCAGCGCCTAAAAACCCAGATCACCGCTAGCATCCAAGAGATCGGCAACCAACTTAAAAGACAGGCTAACTTAATTCCAAACCTAGAGGCAAGTGTCAAGGGTTACCTAAAACACGAAAAAGGCATCTACCAGATGATCACCAAGGCCCGAAAAGCGGTGGAAGCAGCAGACAAGTCTGGCGAGGCTAAAGACATCGATCAGGCAGTAAGCGCTATTCAAGGGTTTTTACCTAAGCTGCAAATCATGGTCGAAAGCAACCCAGAGTTAAAAGCAAACGAGACCGTAAGCAAGTTCATGGATGAGCTTACAGACACTGCAGATAAGCTCATGTATGCTAGAAGAACCTTGATCGATCTGACTCAGAATTATAACGAGAAACTGGTTACCTTCCCATCTAACCTAGTGGCCAAGCTGTTTGGCTTTAAGAAAGAGAAGGGGCTAGCCACCGCTACCAGTGGTTCTCATCTAGAGGTCAGCGAGACCGAGGCCAAAGATGTGAAGGTGGATCTTTAAACCACACAAGCAAAGCTTTTTTAGTTTTTATATGCTAAAATCAAGCTTGCTTTATGTCTAAACAGTTTACTTTTAGCCACAATCTAGTTCAACACATCGCCCATCTTGCTAGCATCCCGGTTGATGAAACAGAAGTAGCAAGTCTAACCCAAGCTTTTAACGAAACACTTGAGATTATTAACTCGCTTCAGTCACTAGATGTAAAAAGGGTCGAGGCAACCCACCACACCACCGACTTAACCAACGTCCTAAGACCAGATCGAGTGGATAAAAGTCAGATGTTTTCTCAAAAAGAGGCTCTAGCTAACGCTCAAAAAACCTACCAAGGTTACTTTGTTGTGCCCCAAGTGATCAAGAATAAAAAAGTATGAAGTTAAACCAACTGACACTGACCGATGCCATTAAAGGTCTTAAAGAGAAAAAGTTCTCTTTAAGTGAGATCTATGCCGACATTAACAAGGTTATCGCCGAAACTAAGGATCTCAACATCTACTTAACCATCAATGATAAAGCTAAAGACCAAGCCAGCAAACAAAGTAGTCTACCACTAGCAGGCTTGCCAATTGCGGTTAAGGATAACTTTTTAACCAAAGGTTTAAGGACTACCGCCTCTAGCAAGGTGCTGGATAAGTTTATTCCCCCTTATGAGTCAACGGTCACGCAAAAGATAAAGGAGGCTGGGGGAGTGGTTGTGGGTAAAACTAATCTTGATGCCTGGGCTCATGGCTCAAGCACCGAAACTTCCGACTATGGTCGCACCTTAAATCCTCGTAACCCCAATCATCTACCGGGTGGCTCATCTGGTGGTAGTGCTGCCGCGGTAGCAGCTGATGCAGCCTTAGCTGCCATCGGTAGCGAGACAGCTGGCTCTATCAGACAGCCAGCTGCTTGGTGTGGCATTGTTGGCCTAAAACCCACCTACGGCCGCGTCAGCCGACGCGGCGTGATCGCCATGGCTTCCTCCACCGACTCGCCTGGCCCAATGACCAAGACCGTAGCTGACGCGGCCTTACTTTTAAACCACATATCAGGCCATGATCCATACGATGCCACTTCTAGCCCTAAAAACGTGCCCGACTTTACTCAAGCACTTAACAAAAGTGTTCAAAACCTAAAGGTAGGCTATATCTACCATGACGTCGGCATTGACACAAACATTGTAAATATATTTGAAAAACAGCTAAAAAAACTAGAAGAGGTGGGTGTAAAGGTAGAAAAAGCAGCTGCTTTTGATCCTCATCACGCCATCGGCGTCTACACCATTATCCAGCGCGCCGAGGTCTCAAGTAATCTTAACCGTTACGATGGCATTCGCTATGGCCATGACCGATCCTATTTTGGCGACGAGGCTAAAAAAAGAATCATGCTCGGTACTTTTGCTTTAAGCAAGGGCTATGCCGACAAGTACTACCTTTTAGCTCAAAAAGTCCGCACTTTATTTAAACAAGATTTTAAAAAGCTGTTTCAAAAGTATGATCTGCTCATAAGTCTCACCAGTCCTGGCTTTGCTAAAAAAGTTGGGGCTAGTAAAGGTCAAGCTGCTTTTGGTGAGCTGGAGGACATGCTTTTGGAACCCAGCTCGATCGTGGGTTTACCTGGTATCAACCTGCCAGTCTACCGCGACCCAGAAACCAACCTTTATCTAGGAGCTAACATCGTAGCTAACTACTGGGACGAGGAAACCATGATCAAGCTAGCAGACGCTTGGGAGAAGGAATTAAAAATTTAAATTATTTTGAATTTTGAATTATTAAAAACATCAAAGCTTTTTAAGCCTTAGCTGTCGGCACCTAAATTAAACTAAAGCAACCATGTCAAGCAGCCGACAGCTAAAGAGTGAGTTTAAACCATTAAAATTACTAATCATAAACTTGGACGAACGTGCTTAAAAAGATTTGAGGTTTTTAAGGAAAAGTAAATAATGAAAAAAAGTAAATACAAACTCATCTGCGGACTAGAGATACACGTAGAGCTTGCCACCAACTCGAAGATGTTCTGTGGCTGCAAAAACGACCCTTTTGAGGCCCTAGAACCAAACTGCTACACCTGCCCCACTTGCTTAGGCATGCCCGGAGCCCTGCCGGTACCGAACCGCCGCGCCATCGAGTGGACGGTTAAGTTGGGACTGGTCACAAACTCAAAAGTAAATCTTTTCTCTAAGTTTGACCGCAAACACTATAACTATCCCGACTTGCCTAAAGGCTACCAGATTAGCCAGTACGATCTGCCGTTTTGCTACCAAGGCAAGATCACTACCAGCGAGGGTGATGTGACCATTACTCGCATTCACCTAGAAGAAGACACCGGCAAACTATTGCACAAAACTATCAATGGTCAAAAGGTCTCTTTGGTTGACTTTAACCGTTCTGGCGTGCCTCTGGTTGAGATTGTCTCTGAACCAGAGATCACCTCGGCCAAACAAGCAGCTGAGTATGGTCGCAAACTACGCCAACTGGTGCGCTACTTAGGTTTTAGTCAAGCAAACATGGAACGGGGCGAGATGCGACTTGAGGCTAACATCTCTTTATCTTTAAATGGATCTTTGCCGAACTACAAAGTGGAGGTGAAAAACATTAACTCTTTCCGTTACCTAGAGCAAGCCATAGAGTATGAAATTAAAAGACAAGCCAAGCTGCTTGACCAAGGCATTACCCCCAAACAAGAAACTCGAGGCTGGGATCACATAAAAGGTGAGACCTTCCCTCAACGTAGTAAAGAAACAGCCGAAGACTACCGTTACTTCCCTGATCCAGATATCCCTCCGATTGTCTTAACCGAGGATCAAGTGAAGGCTTGGAAGAAGGAACTGCCAACTCTGCCAGATATAGTTGCAAAGCGCTGGCAAGAAAGATTCGATCTGCCAGAGTCGGTTATTAACCAACTTTTAACCACCAACGATAAAGTAGCTAAGCTCAACCGCTTCTTTGGTAAGGCTCAAAAAGCTGGCCTTAATGTAAAAAAAGTGGCTCATGCCATCGTAAATAAGAAGTTTGACCTAGACTATCAAATGCCTTGTTCAAAGATCATTGCTAAGTGGCAAGAAGAGATGGCTACAGAAGTAGTTGATAATCAGGTGATTGATACTCTAGTAAAAGACCTAGTTCAAACTCACCCAGAAGAAGTTAAACGTTACCAAGCTGGCGAGAAAAGGCTACTTGGATTCTTTTTAGGTCAGTTAAGACCTAAACTGCCACCTAAAGCCGATATGAGACTAGTAAAGGAGACCTTAGAAGATCTGCTACAATCTTAAAGATGGCAAAACAACCTAAGTTTGTCCACCTTCATGTTCACTCGGAATACTCCATGCTCGATGGCATGTCTCAACTACCTAAACTAGTAACAAAGGTAAGTCAGCTTAATCAACCCGCCGTAGCCTTAACCGATCATGGAAACATGTACGGTGCCTGGCACTTTTATAACCAAGCCAAAAAGGCAGGAGTTAAACCGATTATTGGTCTGGAAGCTTACGTAGCCAAAAACTCACGCTTTGACAAACAAATAAAACCTGGATCGGATCAGGCGCACCTAACCTTGATCGCTACCAGCGCTAAAGGCTACCGCAATCTTCTAAAACTCACCTCGATTGCTAACTTTGAAGGTTTCTCTTATAAACCCAGAATCGACTATCAAGTGCTGGCTGAGTATCACCAAGACCTCATCCTCTTAACCGGCTGTCCCCAGAGCCACATGAACCAGGCACTAACGGCTGATAACTGGGAAGAAGCGCGGCGGTATCTTAGGTTATACATGGATATCTTTGGTAAAGAGAATGTATACGTTGAACTGCAACATCACCCAGGACATGAATTTATAGAAAAACTCACTCAAAAACAGATTAAGCTCGCCCGTGAGTTTAATCTTCCTTTAGTCGCCACTAACGACGTACATTATCTAGAACCGGATGACGCCGAAGCGCAAGACGCACTTGTTGCAGTTCAAACCAGAAAACTCTTAAGTGATAAAAATCGCATGAGTATGATGGACATGCCCGATCTTTATCTTAAGTCTACCGCCGAGATGATCGAGGCGTTTAGCGATTATCCCGAAGCGATTGCAAACACTTTAGAAATTGCAAATAGAGTTGATATAAAGGTAAAAAATAATAAACTAATCTTTCCAAACTACAAGATCCCGAAAGGAATGACCGATGCTCAGTATCTTACTCAACTGGTCTACAAAAGAGCTAAAGAGAGGTTTGGCTCGATTAGTCAAGAAATAAGAAATCGCTTGGAGTATGAGTTAGACATTATTAATCAAAAAGGTTATGCCACTTACTTTTTAATCACACAAGATTTTGTTAACTGGGCTAAAAAACGTGGTATCAGCGTCGGTCCAGGCAGAGGATCGGCCGCTGCTAGTCTAGTTTCTTACGTCTTAAAAATCACCGAACTAGATCCTCTTTATCATAAACTGCCGTTTGAACGGTTTCTAAACCCGCAGCGACCAACCCCTCCAGATATAGACATCGACTTTGCCGATAGTAGACGAGACGAGGTAATCGACTATGTTGCCAAAAAATACGGTGATGACAAGGTTGCCCACGTGATTACTTTTGGAAAGATGGAGGCCAGGGTAGCGGTCCGCGACATTGGTCGAGTTTTGGGCATGCCTTACGAAGAACCAGATAAAATCGCTAAGCTCATTCCTAACCAACCAGGTAAACGCATGAGGCTGATGGACGCGGTTAAAAACATTCCTGAGCTTAACACCTACTACCAGCAACCCAAGTATCGCAAACTAATCGACCTAGCTGCCAAGGTGGAAGGTAACGTTCGTCACTCTAGCGTTCATGCGGCTGCTATTATCGTGGCCGATAAACCTTTGCCAGAATACACCGCTATCCAAAAAGACTCTCGCTCTGGTAAGACCATCACCCAATACGACATGTATGCGCTAGATAAAAACGTCTCGGACGATGCTATCGGACTTTTAAAGTTTGACTTTTTGGGCTTAAGAAACTTAAGTATCATCCAGACTGCCCTCTCTTTAATCGAAAAAAACTACGGCAAAAAGATAAACATTAACCAAATCCCTCTGGATGATAAAAAAACCTTTACACTTTTATCTAAAGGTGAGACCATGGGTATCTTCCAACTTGAATCAGCCGGCATGAGGCGAGTAGCCAAAAGCCTAAAACCATCTCAGTTTTCAGACATTACCGCTATGGTTGCCCTCTATCGACCCGGACCAATGGATCTGATTCCTCAGTTTATTGAAGGCAAACACAATCCAGACTCGGTTAAGTACCCTCATCCCTCTCTTAAACCAATCCTAGAGGAGACCTACGGAGTCATGGTTTACCAGGAGCAGATTCTGATGATTGCTAATACCATGGCTGGTTACACCATGGGAGAAGCAGACATCCTAAGGCGAGCTATCGGTAAGAAAAAGAAAAAACTTCTAGATGAAAATAAGAAACGCTTTATCGAGCAATCGGTTAAAAAAGGTTATAAACGCCAGGTAGCTGAGAAAGTCTGGGGCTTTATCGAGGCCTTTGCTAACTACGGCTTTAACAAGGCTCATGCGGCCAGTTACGCCATGATCGCCTACCAGACCGCCTACCTAAAAGCTAACTACCCGGTCGAGTACATGGCCGCTCTCATGAGTGCCGAGTCGGCCTCCACCAGTCAAAATCGCGACGAAAAAATTGCTCAAGCAGTCGAAGAATGCCGTAAGATGGGAATCAAGGTTTTACCACCTGACATCAATCTTTCTGAGGCAGACTTTACCATCGAGAAGCATTCAGGCTCACTTGAGGATAAGGCGATTCGTTTTGGCCTTACCGCCATTAAGCACGTTGGCTCAGCCGCCATCGAAAACATCCTAAACGTACGTGAAGAGGTTGGTAAGTTTCAGTCCTTTACTCATTTTCTAGCCTCGGTTGATAGTCGTAAGGTAAACAAGACCACGGTCGAGGTCTTGATCAAAGCTGGTGCTTTTGATGTCTTTTCCAATCGTGCTAGTATGCTCGAGGCTATGGAAGAGGTGCGTAAAAAGGTTGGCAACCTAAAAAGCGATGTTCCCGGTCAAGATAGTTTGTTTGATGCGATAGAGACCCAAGCTACCTATATAACCGACAATTTTCCCCAAGTACCCGAGTATCCAAAGGCGGAACTATTATCTTTTGAAAAAGAGCTTCTCGGGCTTTATCTAACCGACCATCCAATGGCTCAAGCACTTAAAGTGGTTGGCAAACACATAAACAAACTTGTAGCTGAGCTTGATCCTAAAATTCATAACGGACATCAGTTTATGTTTGGGGGAGTGATTGCTCGCTTAAGAGAGGTGACAACCAAAAAAACTGGCAAACCGATGGCTTTTGGCACTCTTGAAGATACTAGCGGCAAGATAGACTTTGTGGTCTTTCCCAAGACCTATGAAGTCTATAAAAATAAACTTCAAGTCGATCAAGTGGTTATCCTTAAAGCCAAGGTGGACGAAAGAGAAGGTGAGCTTCAGCTAGTAACAGACAAAGTCTTACTTCCAGTTGAACTTGAATCTACAAACAATGTCTCTGCAGAAAAAGAGATCTTTATTCCCAGAAAAACCTCGCCCAAAACGCTTAAAAAACTCGGTGAGCTTCTTAAAGCTAACAAAGGCGAAACTAGTGTGATGATCATCATTCCTAACGGCGGTCAACCGGAGAAGATGCTTTTGCCGTATGGAGTTAAATGGAGTAAGGAGCTTAAAAAACAAATTAATGAGTTATTAAAATGATAGAAAGTCATAACCCCAACAACGATCTTCCAAGTGACAACGATCTAGTGGCGCAACTTAGAGAAAGAGGAGAGAACAACCGGACAGATCTCTCTCCTGAAGGTAAAAAGTTTTTAAATCAAGTTAGAGAAATTAAAACGGAAAATAACTGCATGAAGTTTTTAGATAGTCTTATCAAATATTACACTGAACTCATTCATGATTTAGAAAAAACACCTAACAACAAAGAACAGATAAAAAACGCAAGAGAGGAGCTTAGACATATTGTTAATCGACTGAGAGAGGCTGGAACTGGTCAACAATGGTCATCAATTATAGCTAGATACGAAAGAGAAATAAGTCAACTTGCTTACCCCTCAAACCTCAGAACTCACAAGCCTCTTGCCTCTAAATAGCTTTTCGCTCTTGTTTATTTTTTGCAAAATCGCTAAAATAAGATCCCATGAGAAAACTGCTTTCTGCTAGATCTCGTGGGTCAAAAACTAGATCCCCCCAAGATCATCAAGCCAAGTATATCTTTGTTTCTGGCGGCGTTTTATCCGGCTTAGGTAAAGGTGCTACTGCTGCTTCTTTGGGTGCTTTACTTAAAACCCACGGCTATAAAGTAACAAACATTAAGTGTGAAAACTACCTTAATCTAGACTCAGGCAACATTAACCCGATCGAGCATGGAGATGTTTTTCTATGTGAAGACGGCTTAGAAGCAGACCTAGATCTAGGCACTTATGAACGTTTCCTGGATACGGAGGTGGGTCATAAAAACTTTACCACCATGGGTCAAATCTACTCAGCCGTGATCGAAAACACCAAAAACCTTAAGTTTAACGGTGTGACCGTGGATGCTATTCCTTATGTCCCAGAGGAGGTAATTAAACGGATTAAAAAACTGGGGGAAGAAAATGACATTGTCTTAGTTGAGCTTGGCGGTACCGCCGGTGAGTATCAGAACGTTATTTACTATGAAGCTTACCGGATTATGAAGCTTAGGTACCCAAAAGACGTGATTCACGTTCACGTGACCTACTTTCCCAAGCCAAGTCACATTAACGAGCTTAAGTCCAAACCCACCCAACTTTCGGTCCGCCAACTAAACAGCATGGGTATTCAGCCAGACTTTATTGTTGGTCGCGCTGAGGCGCCGATTGATGATAAGCGCAAAGGCAAGGTAGCCTACTACTGCAACCTGGATGAAGAAGACGTGATCTCTAATCCTGACCTAGAGACGGTCTATGAGATCCCGCTTGTCTTTGCTGCTCAAGATTTTGATAAAAAAGTACTTAAAATACTTCATCTTCCAGAGGGAAAACGTGACCTTTCTGGTTGGAAGAAACTGGTAAAAAAGATTAAGTCTAAAAGAAGTAAAAAGGTAAATGTAGGCATTATCGCCAAGTACATCGCTACCGGCGACTTTGAGCTGAAAGACTCTTATATGTCCTTGCTTGAATCTTTAGATATCGCCTCCTGGCACAATGATGTTAACTTAACTATTACTTTTATTAATGCAGAAAAACTCGAGAAAAAGGATAAAGAGGCCTTAAGGAAGTTAAAAAGTGTGGATGGCGTGATCGTGCCGATTGGCTGGGGAGACAGGGGAGTAGAAGGAAAAATCTCTGCCATTCAGTACGCTAGAGAAAATAAGGTGCCCTACCTAGGCTTATGTTACGGCATGCAGCTTGCCTCTGTGGAGTTTGCACGGAACGTGGTGGGGTTAAAGGGCGCGCACACCACAGAGGTAGATCCAGATACATCACACCCGATCATTCATGACATTCCTTTTAGCGAAAAGTACCAGCGGATTAAAGGAGAGGGCGCCAGTATGCGCCTGGGCGCTTATGACTGTGTTTTAAAACCCAACACCCTGGCGTACAGAATCTACGATAAGCATCATGCCTTTAAAGATAAGTCTAGAAACTTAATCTCCGAAAGACACAGGCATCGTTATGAGTTTAACAACGAGTATCGTAAAGTGCTGGAAAAGCACGGCTTTATTATCTCTGGCACCTCTCCAGATGACTTCTTTGTGGAGATGATCGAGCTGCCAGAAAAAACTCATCCGTTTTTCTTGGCCACCCAAGCTCATCCGGAGTATAAATCCAGACCAATGAAACCACATCCTATTTTCGTCGAGTATCTAAAGGCAGTGGTTAAGAATACCAAAGGGTGAAATAACGTCTAGTGTCATTCTCAACCTGTTTCTGTCATCCTG